>PUNF01000165.1 GCA_003552525.1 Clostridia bacterium
CACCGGACATTACCCTCCCGCCGGGATTCAACCCGGGCGAAACGCGTCCGGAGGCAGCCGCGAGCCCCGGCCTCGTCGAGTCCGCATCGCGCAAGATCCTGGCCCTCAGCGAAGAGGAGTGCGACAGCTGTGCGCGCTGCGTCGAGGAATGCCCCACGGGCGGGTTGCACATGGGGGCAGAATACCCCGAATTGGCACAGGACCTCTGTGTCAGTTGTTTCGCTTGCATGGAGGTCTGTGAGCGCGGCGCCATCGAGCTGGATCCCATCTACCCTGCCTAATGCACCCTTCGGCCCGGGAGCGATCACGCCTTCCGGGCCATGATCTCCCTTATTGCCGATAGGATATCTTCCCCGCGCCGCGAAGATTGTCACGTGCACGGTAAACTGTACGCGGGACGGTACCGCCCCTGTACGGGCGGTTCGTCCCGCGGGGATCCCACGCGTCCTTGGGAAGGGGAGTTAACGTGGAATTCGATCCAAGACAAGACTATCATCGATACATGTGGGCGCCGTATACGCAGATGGGTGATTTGGCCGAGGAAGAGCCCATCGTCGCCGTAGATGGCGATGGGGCGACGATCGTCGATTCATTGGGGCGTGAATTCATCGACGGGCACGCCGCGCTCTGGCTGGCCAACGCGGGTTTCGGCCGCACGGAGATCGTGGAGGCCGCCGCAGAACAAATGCATCAACTGAGTTGGTTCCCCTCTTTCGGCGGCATGTCCAATGATGTCGCCGTCAGGCTGGCCAAGCGACTGGTCGAAATGACCGAACCCGAGGGCATGGCCCGCGCGTTTTTCTCCTCGGGTGGTTCCGAGGCAGTCGAGACGGCACTCAAGATGGCCCGCCAGTACTGGAAGCTCAAGGGTAATGATCGGAAATTCAAGATCATCTCCCGTCGCAAGGCATACCACGGGGTCACGTTCGGAGCACTGAGCGCCACCGGTGTCAGCCCCAACCGCCGCCTCTTCGAGCCCCTCGTCCCGGGCTTTCGGCACATCGAACCACCGTATTGCTATCGTTGCCCCTACGGGCTGGAGCATCCCGGTTGTCAACTTGCGTGCGCAGAAGAGCTCGCGCGCACCATTGCATTTGAGAGCCCCGATACGGTTGCCGCATTCATCGCTGAACCCGTCATGGGTGCGGGTGGTGTAATCGTGCCGCCGGACGGATACTGGCAACGAGTCGCAGAAATCTGCGAAACCCACGACGTCCTCCTCATCGCCGACGAAGTCATAACCGGATTCGGCCGGACGGGTGAGATGTTCGGGGTCCGCCACTGGGACGTCAGGCCCGATATCATGGTGTTTGCCAAGGGACTGACCTCGGGTTACCTGCCCCTGGGTGCCACCCTGGCCAAGGAAGAGATCTTCCAGGTCTGCCTGGGACGCTGGGGCGAAGGACGCGAGTTCCGCCACGGAACCACCTATTCCGGCCACCCTGCAGCGAGCGCGGCAGCACTGGAGAACATACGCATTATCGAGGAAGAGGGCCTGGTGGATCGCGCTCGTGAATTGGGCGAATACCTCATGCGGGGACTCTCCGATCTCGAGGACCTGCCACACGTCGGGAACGTGGACGGGCTCGGTTTGATGGCGCGCGTCGAGCTGGTAAAGGACAAGGATACGCGCGAGCCCTTCCCCGCCTCTGATCTGGTGGGGCTGCACGTGAACCGCGAGATGCTGAAGCGGGGTGTCATCATGCGTCCCCTCGGCGACGTGATGACGCTGTCCCCCCCGTTGGTCATCAGCGAAGGCGAGCTCGATAGCATACTCGAGTCGCTCCGCGACGTCCTGGCGGCGCTTTAGCAGACAACCGCCGTAAACGGAAAAGAAGAGCCCGGGGCCTCTCCCCAGGCACCGGGCTCATGTATTATGGCAGTTCCCGGTTCTCCGGATCCATTCCTATTTCATGTCCACCTTACCCACCTCGGGCAGGGGGCGCTCCAGGATGACCGCACCCAGCTCGGCGAACGCCGCGGGATCGCCGCTGACGAAATACTCGTGATCGGGATCCTCGCTCCGATCGGAGAGCAGGCCAGCCTCGGACAGGATCTGCTGCGCCTGCTCGACGGCCTTGATGGCGGGATTCACCGGCGCCACCTTTTCACCGACGATGCCCTGGACGAGATCCTCGAGCAACGGGTAATGGGTGCAACCGTAGACCAGCGTATCGATATCCTTGTCTTCGAACGTGGCGAGGTATTCCCGGGCGTACTCGGCAATCTCGTCCGAATCCTTCTTGCCCGCCTCGATGAGGGGGGTGAACTCGTAACATGCCTGCCCAAAGACCTCGGCCTCGGGATCCATCGCCTTGATGGTCTCTTCGTACGCCCCACTCTTTATGGTCGCCTCGGTGGCGATCACGCCGACGCGCTTGTTGACCGTCGTCTCCAGCGCCAACTGCGCACCCGGCTTGATGACGCCGATCACGGGAATTTCAACCGCCTCCTGGGCGGCCTCCAGCCCCGCCGCAGTGGCCGTATTACAGGCGATGATCACCAGCTTGGCGCCCTTCTCCTCCAGGAATTGTACGATCTGCACGGTGAACCGTTGGATGTCTTCCTGCGGGAGTGGGCCATAGGGTACCCTTCCGGTGTCGGCAAAGTAGATCACCTTCTCGCGAGGCAAGCTCTTGAATACCTCGCGCACGACCGTCAAACCACCGACGCCCGAATCGAATAAACCCAGGGGTGCATTCTTGTCCACGTACATCATCCCTCTCTACGATGTTACGTACCGATGTGCGTAATCTGCTCCCAGTGTAACCGAAGGCCGGGCGAGACACTAGCGCGACGGGTAGGAAGGAGGTGGCAGTTCCTCCGGAAGCGCACCGGCATCATCCCAGCGCTGCAACGTTTCCCGGACCCGATCGGAAACCGGCTGGGAGCGGTGAACCACGCGCTCCTCATCCAACACGAGATGACGGAATCCATCTACCACGGGGACGCCGTCCACGATTACGGTGCGGACATTGTGGCCCGTTCCAAAGTAGACCAGGTTCCGGATCGGATCGGCCAGTGGCCCGATATTGTAGTCGTTCATCTGTATGATGTTGATATCCGCCTTGGCCCCCGCGGATAAGCGACCGATGTCATCCCGGCCCAGCCAGCGGGCACCGTTGACGGTGGCAGCATCGAACACCTCCCGAGCGGTACCGATCCCGTCACGGCGTCCATGCGCGGTCTTGGCCATGATGGCACCCCAGCGCATCTCCTGGATCATGTCCTGGGGGAAGGTATCGGTGCCGAGACAAACGTTAAGCCCGGCCCGTGCGTATCGCGTCATGGAATCGAGATAGATGGGACCGGATCCCCTGATGATCAGGACCCAGGGGCAATGACCGATGTTGGTCCCGTGGCGGGCGAGCACGCCCAATGCTTCGTCCCGATCCTCCTCTGTCGCATCCAGCCCCGCCGGATAGAGGCAATGGGTGAGCAGCACATCCTCCTTGAGGAATCCGATATCATCGAGCAGCTGTACCGGCGTCATACCGTACTCGCGCTCCAGCAGGTGGATTTCGTCCGGGAATTGGGCGAAGTGCATCCGAATCCCCACGCCCAGCGTATCGGCAGCGCGCCGGGTTTCGACAAGGGTTTCGCGCGAAGTAGAATCCAGGGTGTAAGGAAACAGCAATCCGCGAATCCGATCGCCGAAGGCACCATCATACTTCTCCACGAACCGCACGGCTCGATCGAGACCCTCTCGCCCCTTTTCGTGGTTGACCACACCATCGACGCGATCGCGATACATGTGCGAAAGATACGCGCGAATCCCGGAGGTGATCGCGGCCTCCATGTAGATTTCCGGTTCCCAGGTCGGGTCGTTGTAGGCCTTAAAAGGATACGACGTGATCCCGGCCATGGTGGTAGTCCCACCACGCACCATGTTCAAAAACGAAAGAAGCGCGCCATCGCGAATCTCTTCGGGACCAAACACGTGATCCTTGTCGCCCGAGAACAGGTCACGCTTCCGGGTTTCGCCGCGGTAACCCCGCTTGCGTTCGCGCTCGATGTCGAAGAAGAACTGGAACGTGGAGATATCCATGCAGGAATGGGCGTTCACAAAACCCGGGGTCACCAGGCAGTCCCGGGCATCGACCACCTCGTCTACCGGCTGGTCGTAGTCGCGCCCGACGAACAAGACGCGGTTTCCCTCGTAGACCAATTCACCGTCGTTGTAGATCACGTGCGAGTTAATGCTTTCGTCGTAGCCGACCACGTAACCACCTCGTATGAGTGTCTTCATATGCGCGGATCTCCTCCTTTTCTACCCCGTTCCGGGAACCCGGTGGGGGTAAACGCGTCCAAACCAGTGTTGATTCGGTTCCATAATTGAACCAGCAAGGCACGGGAGATGATCACGATGCCCCTCGACGTGTATTTTCCACTCTGGCTGCAGTTGGCACTGCCGGCAACCCTCGTCCGTATGTTCTCGGTCAACCTGGCGATCAACTGTGTCGTCGTGCTCGTCGTCGGGTACGCCCTGGGCCTTTGGAGCACATGGAAAGCGCCCCTGCTTTACGGCCTGTGCGCCACATTTCTCGGCCTCGTGGCCGATTTCGTCGGACTGGGCGTCGTCGAAACACTCGTGGGTCCAGTTGTGCCCGGTCAGCCGTATTCCAGCGGCCCCGTCGTCGGGCTCGCCGCGGCGCTCATCCTCGGGGCGAACTACCTGCTCGGCCGAAGATTCGCCTTGCGCAGAAAGCAGGCAATACAGCTGGCCCTGGCGATGGCAATACTCACGGCGCCATGGACAGCATTGCTATTTTGAGCATTCCCCATCGTATGCGCGGCACGCTTCGATGCGTGCCAGTAGATCGGATGTCTCCCACCATCCGACCGGGGGATCGCAGAGGATCTCTGCGCGGAAGCCCAGCCCGGTATCGATATATGCCCACCCGTGCCGCGGATCCGGTCGCCGGTGAACCATTTCCACCGCGTAACCCGCATCTGTCCATCTTTTCAGCGCGTCGTCCAACAGGCCGCCCACGGGAAATCCGATATGGTGCAGTCCCGGACCGTGGGTGGCGAGGAACGCATCGTATATCGTCTCCCCTCGTACCGGCTGGATGAGTTCAAGCGTAATGGGTTCTACCCGGGCATACGCGAAGCGAAGTGTATACGCCCGCGGCTCACCGTGCACAAGACCCCGTTCACGAGGGGTCACGACCTCGCGCAAGCGGAAGGGGCCGATGGAGAACGCCTCCACCATGCCCCTGGCCGCCACCTCGACATCCGGTACGGCGATACCAATATGTGACATCCCGCCGAGCATCAGGGCGGCGGGCGGAATCCGCTCCAACACCAGGATGCACCTTCCTCCCATGACATAATCCGCTGTCGGATCAAAGAGACCAAAGCCCTGGTAAATCCCGACCCGGGCTGGTATACGGGCGACCTGGCCACGAATCACTTCTCGTCCTATACACGCGTCCCTGCCCATCCCCGTGGGATGTGCAAGGAAGACCGCCTATTCCCGGGCGGGTGACCGACCCGCGGGGGCGTCCGTGCCACTCGATGGCCCGTCTGCGAGCGCGAGGAGCCGGTGCGCCGCTTGTGCCCACCCGAAGTGCTCCCGCGCCAGGGAGCGGGCGTGATGACGAAGTGATCGGGCGCATCCGGGATCCAGCCGGTCCAAATCGCGCAGCAACGCCACGATGCGGCCAGCCAGTCGGAAGACGAGGGCTTCATCCACCGGGAGCGGATACAGAAGGTTCTTGTTTGCGTAAGGGGATAATGCATCGCGGTACACCCGGGAAATCTCCTCGAATCCGGATCCGGCGGTGAGAATCGGTATGACCCCGGCTGCCAAGGCTTCCGCCGCGACCAACCCAAATGCCTCGGGGAAGATCGACGGCGCGACGGTCAGGTCTGCGCAACCCACCAGTCCGCCCAGTTCATCCTGTTCCATGATGCCCGTCAGGAGGAAGCGTCGGCGAATGTCGTTGCGGGCCGATCCGAAATAGTAATCGGCGAACCGCGGGCACCCGAGGGCGCGGGCCAGGGAAGCGAGGGCGGGGTGCGGCGCATCGGCCAGGAAATAATCGATGAACAATCGGCGACGACCGGCTTCGAGGAGCGCCACCCCGGCCTCGAGGATTTCCCGGTCCTCGCCAAAACCGACGGCCACCACGCGCGTCCGCGGCCTGCGGGCCAGGACCAGGGGCAAGGCGGCCAACAAAATGCGAACGCCCTTGGTCTGCAGGTACTTACCGAAGTACACGACCAGCGCATCGTCCGGTTGCAGGCAACGCAGCCGCGACGCTACATCCGTGTCCGGTGCCCAGGCGTCATAGGTTCCCGCGACACGCGCCAGGAATCGGCGAAGCGGTCCAATCCCCTGCGCCCGCCCGCAGGCGCGGAGAACCGCCCGGCGGATGCTCGGACTCCTCCCCCCCTTCACCGCTTCACTCCTCTGTTCGAGGGCCCGTAGCAACGAAGCGGGAAGACGGCCCCGATCATCCTCCTCTATACAGGTTTCGGGCGCGGGCCGAAATCGCTCGAGATCCACTCCCGGGGGAACCGGAACGACCAGCCGTTGATCCAGTTCCTTCAGCACCTCGCCCAGGTCGCCGGCGGAATGTGCACTGGGCGCGGCCAGGGCTTGGGCATCCCGAAGACCCGCGAGGGCATATCGCTTCAGGTTGGCATCGCCGCGGACGCTGAAGTTGAGTGCACTTCCGTGTAAGATCGCGATGTGAGCTCCCCTGCCCGCGCGCGCCTGGGCGACATAATAGGGTTGCATGATGACATGGTTTGAGAGGATGACTTCGGGGGCCTGCCGCGAGAATTCCTCCTGCAGCGCGACGATGTTTCCCTGGAGGTATCTTTGTAGCACATTAGGAGAGAGATCCTGAAAGGTCACGGCGCGGAGGTCGGGGTAGCGATCCCAAACGTAAACCGGCAGTACAGCGCCAATATCGGGTCGTACGGCGCGACAGGGTGCGGGGTAGTCCGTTTCACGTTGCCACACCTGCAGCGGGTCGGCGCCGCGGTAAGTCACCTTTTCCGTCACGAAGTCCAGCTGCTCGGGGGCGGGCTCCTGGCTGATGAGTGTAACCGGTATGCCGAGCCGGCACAGCGCACGCGCCAGGCTCCGAACGTACACATTGCTTCCCGTTCCCCGAAGCAGGTAACCGTGCACCAGCGTTACGTGCCCCGGCATATACGCTGGTCTCCCCACGTCCTCCAATGACATGACCTCCCATCGTCGAGAACGAGCGGCTGCGTGATCTTTACCCGTACACGCGTTCCCGGAGACCTCCGTTCTCCAGGAGCTCGACGAATACCTCCACAAGATGCGGATCGAACTGTGTACCGGCACCGTTACGGAGTTCTTCCAACGCGGCTTCGTGCCCACAAGCCCTGCGGTAAGGTCGTCCCGTGACCATCACATCGTAGGCGTCCACGATGGCCAGGATTCGCGCCTCGAGGGGAATCTCCTTGCCACAAAGCCCCCGGGGGTACCCGGAGCCATCCCAGCTTTCGTGATGGGCAAGGATCGCGTCGGCAATGGACCAGAGATCGGGGGCGGCCTGCGCGATGCGATAGCCGATCACCGGGTGTGCGCGTACGGCGGCCCACTCCTCCTCATCCAGGGCCCCAGCCCGGAGCAGCATCCGCGAATCGAGGGCGACATAACCGATATCATGGGCTTCCGCGAGACGCAAAAGGTTCTCTGATACTTCCGCGGAGACCCCGATGGCGTCGCCCAGGGCGAGGGCCAGTTCTCCGACGTGGCGCACGTGTTTGGCCGACTCGGCGGTATTGTTGCGCACGGACTCCTCGAGTGAAGCGACCATGATCCTGCGCACCTGTCGTGTCTCGGCCGTCTTGTTGCGATACATGCGCTGCTCGGCCAAGCGCAGGATCCCCTCGATATCTTCCTCGGGTTTCTCCTTGGTGGCGGTGCCCAGGGAGATGGTCACCGCGATCGTGGATCCATCGGATCCGTGAAATGCCTGCTGGAGTCGCTCACATATCTTCTCGGCGGTGGCTCGGTCCGTCTGCGGCAGGATCACGATGTATTCATCGCCGCCCCAGCGAGCCACGACATCCTCATCACGAAAGTGCTCGCGCAGCTTGTCCGCGACAAAACGGAGAAGTCGGTCACCCTCTCCATGACCGAAGGCGTCGTTGACCATCTTGAGCCCGTTGAGATCCCCGATAACCACCGTCAAGGGCAGTTGCCGCGGCACGTCCAGTCGCCGTAGCTCCTCTTCGAAGAAGGCCCGGTTATACAGGCCGGTCAGGGGATCGTGCATACTGAGATAGCGCAGGCGCTCCTCGGATTCGATCCGCTCGGATACATCCCGCACGATGATCATGTCCGCCGGGCGGTCCTCGAACGTGACGATCCCGGCATTTATCTCGACGTGCACCAGGTGCCCATCGCGATGACGCAGGCGCGTGCGATAGATGCGTGCCTCATCGTCCCCGGACATTCGCCGGTTGTATCGTTTCACCACTTCGGGGAGGTCTTCGTAGTAGACATGGCGCAAAAACTCCGTGCCGACGATTTCTTCGGGCGTGTATCCCAATAATTCCTCCACGCGAGAGTTGGCAAATCGAACCGCGTAATCCTGTATGATGACGATGGTGTCCGATGCACGCTCCACGAGGTTCCGGTAGCGATCCTCGCTAATCCGCGTCTGCTCGCGCGATTGCAGATCCCGCAATAGGTAACCCACCGGTCCGGCCAAATCCTCGATGTATTCCAAAACCTGCTCGTCAAAGGCATCGGATTCGCGATCGTTGAGCTGGATTAATCCCAGCGGTTCCGGTGCCCGATCGATCGGGACCAGGGCAATGCTGCGATAGCCCTCGTGGTAGCATCGCCCGCGGTAGGTACGAGTCGAGTCTTCTTCACAAGCCACAAGGGATTGGATCCAGGCCTCGGTATCCGGGATGTACAGAAATCCTCCCTCGCGCTCGCGCTCGCATTCAACCCCGAGCAATGAATCCCCGGGACCACCGCGAATCGCCTCTCCACAGAGACATTCGAGGGTGGGTCGCCCCCGGGAGTCGCGCAAAGGGCGTCCCTCTTCATCGAGTGCCATGAGGTGTGACTCGCTGCGAACAAAGGACGGCGGGAACCCGTGGTGCACAAGATACGCGTAGTCTCCGTCGCGGAGGAATCGGATGCCACCGGCATCGGCCTGCGATACTTCTAATACTTCCCGCAACACGCGCTCGCAGGCTTCCTCGAGATCACTGCACTCAGCCAGTTCGGACAACAGTGCGAGCTTGCGCTCCCGATAGTACTCGGCCTGCCATATGGTGGTCACATCGTGAAGGGAGAAGACCGCGCCCTCGATTGTCCCGGAATCGTCCCGGAGCGGGGTTCCGTTGATGCGAAGGTACCGCTGGCTGCCGTCTTGGCCGACGATCCGTTCCTCGAAATCGTACACGGCCTGTCCCGTGTCCATGACCTGGCGGAAGATACGGCGATCGGGGCGAATCGGGTTGCCTTCGAAATCGGTACTCTCCCATCGCCGATCATCGTACGATCGCGATTCTATCTCCTCTTCTCCCAGCCCGAGGATCTCCCGCGCGCCGGGATTTGCGTACGATATACGGCCACTCGCATCCACGACGGTGATCCCTGAGGGACTGGTTTCCATCAGTCGCCGGATGAAATCCCTCTCCCGCTCAAGAGCCCGCACCGCCGCGTGTTCACGACGAATATCGCTCGCGAACACCGACACGTACACGATGCTTCCGGATGCATCCCGGATCGCGTGGGCCAGGATCTCGATGGGAATGTTTCCCTCTCCCCCGCTGCGAATCTCCCGTACCTGTCGCGTCGACTCGCCCGCCTCCAAAGCGACGGCCAACTCCCGAAACAACCGCGACAAAAAGCACGGATCCCGCTCAACCTCGTCTTCGACGAGTGCGTCAAACGCATCATTCGTGAGCACCGTGGTCCCCTTTACCGTACCGACGGCGACGGGTTGCGCGGAATGTTCGAGTACGCGTGCGAGGAAGGCGTGGCGGCGCCGGCGGCTACTCTGGTCTTCGAGCATTTGCAGCCAGGCCCGCGGATCCGGTTCCACCACGTGCTCGCCATCCTCAACCACAGCCTGACCATACAGGGCATTCTCGTGCAATCCACCCCCGTACAGGATATGCGCGTGATTCATGAGGATGCCCCATGCATCACGGGATGACATCCCCCGTGCATCATAGGCGCAAAGGATCGTGGCATCTGCGTAAGAATGAAGTCGCGCATCCATCAGGGCCTCGTACGTGGCCAGGAATGCCACCGGAATCTCCTGTTCGAGAGCCCAACCCATGTCGCCACCCAAGCGTACCCCGGGCGCGCCCGCTTCCAGGGCATCATCGATGGCATCGAATATTGCAGACACCGCGACTTCGGGGTCGAATGCTCCGCCGCCTGGGCTCATATCCTCTACGGCCATCAGGGTGAGCATGTCCCGCTGCTGCAGCCCATGCACATCCAGGCCCACCGCAGCGAGCGCCTCCCGAAACGCGGGGAGATCGCGCTCGGATACCGTGTATACGCAGGCGTCCCCGGCGGCCACTCCACCGGATAAGAAGGCCGTCGCGGCACGAAGATGCTCTTGGGCATCCTGGTACACCATGCAGAAGTGCCCGCGTGGCAGTTGCACGCCCAGCTGCGCAGCCAACGGGTAGGGTTCGGGAAGCGAGTCAAACGCTCGCCCCTCGTCCCGCAACAAATCTCTGGAGAATTCCACCACGTGTCGCACCTCCTGGCATTTCCCTGCATGGACATGGGCCGTCTCTCGTAACCCGTAAACCTGCGCATCTGCCCGCCGGAATGGGCAAGCGAGGCGAACCGGCCCGGCGCGCCCCTTCCATGGTACTTACCCTGCTTTCTTTGCGGCAATCCCGCGCACCTTCCACGAACCTGTAGACGGGCGAGGCGGACGTAAGCCGCGGCCTTCGGGCCGAGGCAGCTCACGGACGATTCGCGCAGAGGTGATGACCCCTATCAACTTGTGACCATCCGGGGGGTTGCCCGGTCGCCGCCGCCACGGCGGGCACGCACGCGGTAGCGCCGCGCAGGAGCATCGGGAAGCGGCCGAATGGCGCCCGGGATTATGACCTGTGAGACCGGGGAATACAACAAAAGAATACCGCCCTGACCCGTGCGCCTGCTGCGCTCGGTGCGGCCCAATATCAAATCTTCACGGGAAGGGGGGATCCGCGATGGATCCCTACTGGGTACCACTTGGCCTCACGCTCTTGGCCGGTCTCGCCACCGGGCTCGGGGGGTTGGCCACCTTCTTCATAAAGGGTTTTCGGCGCTCCCACCTCAGCGTCCTGATGGGGTTTGCCGCCGGCGTGATGGTGTATATCTCCTTTGCAGAGCTGTTGGAGGAAGCCGTGGAATACGCCGGTTTTCTCCATGCGAATATGGCATTCTTCGGTGGGATCCTGGCGATGTTCCTGCTCGATCGGGTACTGCCCCACCATTACCTCGCCGAGATGGCGGGCTTCGTATCCCGCTCGGGGCAGGGGCGGAATGAGGAGGATGAAGAGATTCTCTCGGCCGGCCTCCTCACCGCACTGGGCATCTTCCTGCACAACTTTCCCGAGGGCATCGTGGTCTTCTTATCGGCGCTACACGATCCCCGGCTGGGTTTGACCCTCGCCGTGGCGATCGCGATGCACAATATCCCGGAGGGAATCTCTGTGGCCATGCCCATCTATTACGCGACGGGTGATCGTGCCCGTGCGATTCTCTACGCGTTCGGTTCCGGTCTCGCGGAACCGATGGGCGCACTGCTGACGCTGCTCATTTTCGGTAGCCTTCTCAGCGGTGGATTCATCAACCTGTCCCTCGCGTTTGTCGCGGGAATCATGGTATTCATCAGTATTCACGAGCTACTCCCGCTGGCGCACAAGACCGAGCATCCCGAGGGCGCCAGCAACGGATTCCTGGTCGGCATGGTCGTCATGTTCATCACACTCGTACTACTCTAGCGGTCACCGCGATCTCACGGCAAAAACCGCAGGATACGCAGTGGCCAAAGCGGTGGTCGGATCCCGGGGTAATCGCCCTCGAGCGCCCGATCGATCAGGCTCGCGGCGCATTCGCGTCGAAAATCCAGCATCTTCTGTCCTGCGTCAGCAGACCCCTGGGATGGATTCCCGATGTATCCCGGTCCGTCACCCGCCGCCCAACGCGCGATGCTGCCGAGAGCACGTATCTCTCGGCCGATCGCACGCCCCCCCAAGGCCCCGATGGCGGCGGCGACCATCGACATCACCCGGTTCGGTGACGGCGGAGCTACGGCGGGCAGATCCTGGAAACACGCCCGCGGATCGATGGTATCGACGGCGAGCGCAAGGCTGGTCTCGTTGGTTCCCGCATGCAGGTCCGCGAGGTCGCCCATCGCCCCCGGGGACAGTGCCGTGTCCCGCATCAGCGTCTCATCGTGCGCCATCATCCGCCGAAACGCCTCGGAAAACGGGTTCACCAGGGCAAAGCGCCTCCGCCGCCACAAGTAGCGGGCTGCCGATTCCACCGCCAGCAAGTGCCGGGGACCCCCGTGATTATCACTGATCACCAGCTGGCGAAAGCCGATATCGGCCAGGTCCAGCCCCCAGCTTCGGAGGATTCGCTCGAGGGTGCGGGCCGGGACACCCAAGGACCCCGGCCGTGGAAGCGCATCGCTGCCGATGGGCAGCGACGGCAATACCACGATGCCGCGCTCAGGGTGGCGATTGCGGAAATCCTCGATGTATCGGTCGCGTAGCGCCTGCGCGATTTCGAGGTCCGTCCCAAGTGGCAGGTGTGGACCGTGAACCTCGGGTGGTCCGATCGCCATAAAGCACACGCTGGCGGAGGGATCTTTTTCCTGCAACTCATCGGCGGTTAACTCCATGAAACGCGTATAGTCTTGTTGATCCATGTCGCCATCCCTTCGATCGAATCATTGTTGCGCCATTGCCCTTCCGCTAAGGTAATAAGGTAGTGCAACGCGACGGAGGAGTGTTCAGATGCGCAGTACGGTCGTCTTATCACGCACCACGAAATACGACTTGGACCCGCTCGTCTGCCAATTGGAGTGGGCCATTCGTGCCGCCGCGCCGGATCATGCCGGCTCATGGGCGAACGTGCTACTCAAGCCCAATATGCTCGTGGCCTCGCCCCGGGAGAGCGCCGTCTGCACCGAACCGGCGATCATCACCGCCACCACCCGGGCGTTGCGCGCGCTGGGTATCCCACACATCACCGCCGGCGATAGCCCCGCCGCACAACCCGCGCGGCTTGTCGCACGTCGCTCGGGGATCCTGGCCGCCCTGGAGGCCGAGGGCATCCCCCTCGTCTCTTTCGATGCTTCGACCGAAGCATCGCATCCGGAGGGGCGGGTTCTCCGGACCTTTCCCCTGGCCCGGCCGGTGCGGGAGGCGGGCGCCTTGGTCAACCTCGCCCGGCTCAAGACCCACGGGCTCACCCGCTACACCGGCGCCTGCAAGAACCTGTTCGGATGCATCCCGGGGACCACCAAGGCCGCCATGCACCTACGCTTCGACCGACAGGATACCTTCGCCCGTATGCTGGCAGACCTTGCCACCCATATTCGGCCCGCCCTCTCCCTGGTCGACGCCATCGTTTCCATGGAAGGCCGGGGGCCCCGTAGCGGAAATCCCCGGTGGACGGGCTTTTTCGTGGTGAGCACCGACCCCGTGGCCGCGGATGCCGTGGCCTGCCGCGCGGTGGGCATTCCCCCCGAAGAGGTGCTTCACCTCCGCTACGCGGCAGAGGCGGGTGCAGGTGTCCTCGATGCCCGCGACATCGAAATTATCGGCGATCGCATCGAAGATGTCCGCGTGCCGGACTTCGATCCGGGTCCGGCACCCGTCGCACCGGGGGAGGCCGCACCCGGTCTCCTGAGGAACGCCTTGCGGAGCCTCTTCCTCCCTGCACCGTTCGTCGACGGGGACCGATGCATCGGGTGCGGCGAATGCCTGAAGATGTGTGCCGCCGGTGCTTTGCGCGGCGATCCGGGCGATATGCCACGTACCCAACAGCAACATTGCATCGGCTGCCGTTGCTGCGAAGAAGTATGCCCGACCGGCGCCATAGCGGTTCACCGACGCCTTTCTCCGACGCGATTGCGCCGGGGTCGGGGCCACTAGAATGACGCCCCTCTTCGATATCGGGATCGGTCTATTTGACGCATTCTTGGGCGCGCTGGCCCGCTTTCTCAACGCACCCCACTTGCTGGCGGGATACGATCCGTCCCGCGTGCAGAGCCCCGGCGGACTGGTGCGCTGGTCGGGCGGTCGCCTGATGCTCGCCGGGGCCATACTCGTCGCGGGCGGTCTCGGGCAGGCCACACACGGCGCGCGATTCATGCCGCTGCAGTGGCAGCTCTTCGCCGCCACCATCGCGGTCCAATTACCGGGAGCCCAGCGTTACTGATCCGGCTCACAAAAAGAGCCCAGTGCTGCGCGCAGACGGGCCACCGCCTCCACCACCATTGCACGGCTACACCCGAGGTTCACGCGGCAAAACCCCTCGCCCCCGGTCCCAAACGCGAACCCATAATCGGGGGCGATGCCGACATCGTGGACCATGAAGCGCGCCAGCGCGTCATCATCCATGCCGAGTCCCCGCATATCCACCCACACGAGGTAGGTGCCCTGTGGTTCAACCAGTTGGATTCCCGGCAGGTCCGCGATGCCATCGCGAAACGTGCGGAGGTTCTCCTGCAGGTATGCGCACAATGCGGAGAGATAACCATCCTCGTCGCGCATGGCCGCCTCCAGGGCAACCAGTCCCAGTGTATTGGGACTGCCGGCGGTGGCGCGCGCACGCACGAACCGCGCCCGCATACCGGGATCGGGGATGATGCTAAATGATGCCTTTAACCCGGGTACGTTATACGTCTTGTTGGCTGACATGAGCGTGATGGTATTCCTCTCCATCTCCGGGGAGAGCGAAGCGGCGACGGTGTGCGGCGCATCCCCCACCAACAGGTCGCAATGGATTTCGTCGGATATAAGCGGGATGCCCTCTCGCAGGCAGAGATCCCCCAGTCTCTCGAGGGTTTCTCGACTCCATACCCGTCCGACGGGATTATGGGGGCTGCAGAGAATCATGCCTGCAATTCGCGGCTGGCGCGCGGGAAACATCGTTCGCGGTGCGAAGGCTGCCTCCAGGTTCGCAAAGTCCATATGATATCGCCCGGAGTCAAGGACGAGCGGGTTTTCCACCACGCGCCGACCCAGGTTCTCTATGGACGCGAAAAAGGGATAATAGACCGGGGGCTGCAACAGGATCTCGTCTCCCACCATACTGGCGGCCGTGATGGCCGCGTTCAGGTCGGTGATCACCCCGGTGCCGAAGACGATCCACTCCGGCTCGATGCGCCACCCGTGATGGGACCCCATCCGATCGACGATGGATTGGTAGAGCGTATCCGGTGGGTAGTGGTAGCCGAAAACGGGGTGCTGCATCCGCTCCCGGAGGGCCTGCATGACGGAGTCCGGCACGGGGAAGTCCGTGTCCGCCACCCACATGGGCAGTGCATCCGGATTGCCGAACAGTTCCCCCACCCGATCCCACTTGTTACTGAGTGTACCCCGCCGACACGGCGGATGATCGAAGTCACGCTGCACGACACCACCTCCTCAACAACACACATTACGCCCCGGTCGCCCCCATCCCTCCCCGGCCAACCGAGTCACCGCAGGAACAGAAACGCAACGGGCGAAAATGGCCTATTGGAGGTGGTGATCTTGCAACAAATGCCGCGCTGGGATGCGATGACGTGGCCCGAGATCCAGACCCTGCTGGCGAAAAACCCATTGGTGGTCCTCGCCACGGGCTCAATCGAACAACACGGCCCACACCTTCCGCTCGCGACGGACGTCCTGATTCCCACGGGACTGGCCGATCGAACGGCCGGGAAACTCCGCGAAGAGGAAAGGCGCCGGACCGTCCTCTTGCCGCCGCTGGCATACACGTATGCACCCGAAAGCAATGGCTGGCCGGGAACGCTCAACCTCGATGGCGAAACCCTCACCCGGGTGGCCGCCGACCTCGCGCGTGAACTGGCCCGCATGGGGGTCGCCGAGGTACTCCTGCTTAACGGCCACATGGAAAGCCCACCGTTCCTTTGGGAGGGTATGCGGCTCGGCCGCGATTCCCACACGCGGATTCGCATGGTCAACTGGTGGGACCTCGTGCCCGCGTCCGTGCTCGCGGCGCAGTTCGATGATGCGTCCCCGGGCTGGACGGTGGAACATGCCGGGCCGGTCGAGACCTCGGTGCTATGGGCGCTCTATCCCTCGCAGGTTCGAAAAGATTGCTTGCCCGACGACCCGGCACCCGGCAGACCTCCCTACCGGAAGATTCCTCTCGAACCGGAGAGCCTGCCCCCATCGGGGAGTTTTGCCCCGACCGGCACTGCCAGTGCAGACATCGGTGATGCCTTGTGTGAAGCCGTCGTCGGGCAATTGTGCCGCCTCACACGGGAGGTTCTCTAATGCTTTCGCCGATTGGCCTCGAGGGCAGATTCACCGAACGCGATGATGCAGCCGGACCCTGGTGAACAAAAGCCAGATAATGCCCGTGTGCAGGGGGATCATGATCGCGCGCGAGATGAGCCGCGGCGGGAGCATCGCGACGATGCCAGCCCGATACAACAGGTAGATCCAGTACGTGTTGAGGAGGGTCACCAAGAATCCGGTCAGGATCAGCACGCCGAGCAGGCGCCCGAGCGTCGGGCGTTTACGGCCAGCGTATAGAAAGAGGCCCGGGACCAGCCCGCTCAGGGCGGCGCTGAGGGTAAAACCCGGGAAGAAGTCGATCCCGGCAACCGCCACCCCGACCAGGTCGGAAATGCCACCGGCCGCGGCACCGGCAAGAGGGCCGAAAAGAATGCCGGAAAGATAGATGGGAATTTCCCCGAAGCTGATGCGAAGACCCATTACGCCCCCGACGGGCAACATCACGCCGAAAACACGCGTCAGGATCACGCTGATCGCGATGAGAAGCCCCAGGGTCACCATGGTCTGCGTACGCATAGGATCGAACCTTTCGGTGAGGATGTGGAGCACACCCGAAGACGGTCCCCACCCGATACGGCCGCGGAGACGATCACCGCGTACTCCGTATCTATCTTATCACCCTGTCCGGTCCGAGTGTCGAGCAACATCCACCGTCGGGCGAGCCCCGCGATCCGCTTCTCGCCCGACGAGATGTGCGCCAGACGTCGTCTAAAGGCTATCCCGGAAGTCTTCGCTGTACTTGGCCGCCAGCCGCTCGGGCCAGTCGGATACCGGTTCAAGCTTGCCGAAGAAGAAACGCAGGATCTCGGGTTCCTCCACGAACCGCAATCCTCCGACGAGATCGCGATTGTCGAATAACCACTGGAGCCTGTCCATCACGTATCCCAGCTGGGAGACGGTGAATACCCGCCTCGGAAGGGCCAGCCGGAGCAACTCCATGTGTGCGGGATTCTCGGAGCCATCGGCATCGCGCTGCTCCGACATGGTTCCACGTTCCATCCCGCGCACCCCGCTGACGATGAAGAAAGCTGCAGCGAGTGCACCGGCGGGGGATTCCTCCTGGGGGATATGGTCCAGGAACCGCCGCGCATCGACATGGCAGCCGAGCCCGCCTGCCGGTACGACCACCGGGACACCGCGATCTTTCAGGGCATCCACCATGTAGGCGGTGAACTCGGGACCCTGCCCGATCATATCCTCATCCATGGTCTCTTCCAGGCCCACCGTGAGGGCTTCCATCTCCCGCACCGACATCCCGCCATAGGTCAGAAAACCCTCGTACAGGGGAATGAGCTCCCGCATTTTCAGGTACAGATCACCGTCGTCGAGGCACATCCCGCCTCCCCGCGCACAGCCGAGCTTACGAGCGGAAAAGTAAATGATATCGCACTCCTCGGCGACCGCGCGGGTGATTTCCTCGATCGTCATCTCTGCGCAGGCCGCCTCCCGACGCTTGATGAGGTAAAGGTTGTCCGCGAGCAGACTCGCATCCATCACGATGAGGATGCCATGGGCCCGGCAAAGCCGCCCGACCGCCCGCAGGTTCTCAAGGGAGAAGGGCTGCCCACCGATCAGGTTGGTCCCGGCTTCGAGGCGAACAAACGGGATACGATCGGCACCGAGTTCACAGATGAGCGATTCCAGCTTCTGGACATCCATGTTCCCCTTGAACGGATGCTCGCTTTCGACGTCGAGTCCCTCTTCGATGAGCAATTCCTCGATGCGTCCACCGTTTAGGACGATATGTGCCTTGCTGGTGGTGAAGTGATAGTTCATAGGCACGACCGAGCCCTCTTCGACGAAGACCTGGGAGATAATGCTTTCGCACGCACGACCCTGGTGGGCCGGCAGGAAGTAAGATTTCCCAAACACGCGCTTGAGCATTTTTTCCAGGCGAACGAATGTCTCGGAACCTGCATAGGCATCATCGGCCCACATCATGGCCGCCTGTTGGCGATCGCTCATAGCATTGGTGCCGCTATCGGTCAACATGTCGATGAATACATCGGAATTGTTCAAGAGGAAGGTGTTGTAGCCTGCACCGGCCATCGCCTGTGCACGCTGCCCGATGGGCTTTAGTTCCAGTTTCTGCACGATCCGCGCCTTATGCATTTCCAGGGGTAGGTTGTCACCGTAGAAGAATTTTACGTCGGGCAAAACGACACACTCCGTTCCTGGTGTTGTGGCCGCACACGCATCGGCGATGACCCATTAATCCTTTTACACTTTAAACCGTCCGCATTCCGCGCGTACAGCCCGAAAATTGAGATCGCCGGATGCAAAAACGCACCCGGCGATCTTGGATCGGAACCTCTCCCGAACCGGTTATTCCTCGATCATCATCCGCCGCGTGGAGAATTCAATCAGCCAGGCGATTCCACCGAGGACAAACGGTGGCACCAACTCCACCGCCATGGGCCCCCGCTCCCCGAAGAGGATCCAGGTCGCCGGAGTGACGACGAGGAGGAGGACGATCACGGCGAGGCCGGCGCTCAATAGCATCAGCACGCCCCTCGGGACACTATCACCGATCCGCAGCGCACCGTAGATGCATAGGAATACGAAGAAGAAGATCCAGAGCGCATACATTCGCAGGACCGGAAGTAGCGTATCCGGCTTAAAGAACAGGCGGGGAATGTTCTCGATCCAAACCTCGAGCGAGCCAGTCTCCATCGATCCATAGGCCGGCAGTAATTCGTGTACACCCGCCTGGATGTTTCGGATCACCAGCACCAGGTGGATGACAAACATCGCCAGGATGGCGAGATAGGTGCCCCACCGACGGAGAAAGGGCCCGACGGCGAACGAGATGTTTCGCGGGGACCGCGGGCGGCGTTCGCCCGGTGTTTTCGTCGCATTCGTCATCATGTGACCTCCCGACATGGCCTCATCATTATCGTGGTATATGCCCGAGACTTCTTCGACACGATGCAACGGATGCCTCCAAGCAACGACGCATGCCACATCGATCACCTGTGGTCCGACGCCGCTAAGGATCCACGAGGCCCTCCCGATGTGCGTAGACCGCCGCCTGTGTCCGGTCCACCAGGTCGAGCTTGGCCAGTACGTTGCTGACATGGGTCTTGACCGTCTTCACACCAATCCCCATGTGCTCGGCCATCTCGGCATTGCTGAGCCCGTGTCCCAGCAACTCCAACACCTCCCGCTCGCGACCCGTGAGGCGCTCGTGAGGGCGCTCGCGGGGTCCGCGGAGCCGTGAAGCCATCACCGTCGCCACCCGCGACTCGATGGCCGGCTCACCACGAACGGCTGCGCGGATCGCCGCGGCGATCTCTGTTCCCCGTGACGTCTTTAACAGGTAGCTGAAGGCGCCAGCCTGCAATGCCGGAAATACCTGGTCATCATCGTAGTAACTGGTCAGTATGATTACGCGGCAGTCCGGGAGCCTATCGGTGATCTCCGCGGTCGCCTCGGCGCCACCCATTTCCCCCATCACGAGGTCCATTAGGACCACGTCGGGCGTGCATTCGAGGGCCAACGCAACCGCCGCGTGCCCATCTTCCGCCTCGCCCACCAGTACCATATCCCGCTGCCCACCGAGGTATGCACGCAATCCCCGGCGAACCATATCGTGGTCATCGACGATCATTACCCGGATGGGCTCCAAGACCCTCCTCCTCCCTCGCCAAGAAGCGGAACGCGAGCCTCGATGCGCGTCCCACTGGATGGGCGGGAACGCACGTTTAGGTGGGCCCCTATGCCGACACAGCGCTCCCGCATACCGGTTAGGCCATACCCGTGGGTACCGGGGTCTTCGGGGTCGAAACCACATCCGTTATCCACGACCCGCAAGGTCAACGCCCCGCGGCTGCGGGCCAGCCGCACCTCAACGTGGTCGGCGCCGGAGTGTCGGATGGCGTTTGACAGCGCCTCCTGGACCACGCGAAACACCTGGTGCTCGATTCCCGGGGGAATCTCTCCCAAGGGCCCGTAACATAACCGAATGTCGATGTCCGCCCGTGCCCGTTGCTCCTGCACCAGTTGTTCGACGGCATCAACCAGGGATCCCCCCTGCAGTGCAACCGGGTGCAGCTCGGTGATCAGGGCACGCAATTCGCGATGGGCATCCGCCGCCAACGTGGCGACCTCTTCGAGGGCAGGCCTATGGGGCACCTCGGCATCCAGCTCGGCGAGAACCGCTTCCGTCAACATGACGAGAGCAAAGAGCTGCTGCGCCACGGAATCGTGTAGCTCTTGGGCGAGCCGATGGCGTTCCTCGGCGGTGGCCCCGGCCCGTTCCCGGCGGGCGCGCCATTCACTGGCCTCGCTGCTGCGCTGTAGGGCCTCGACGTACGCTTCGAGGGTATCGGCCAGCCGGTTCAGTTCCTTGCGGGCAGGCCCGTTTTCCTCCGGGTGATCAAGGCGTAGCCGGGCGCGCACGTTTCCACGATTCAAGGCAGTGGCGAATGCCACCAGGTCATCCGAGGCCCTGCGCGACCGACGCCACTGCAGGTACCCGATGGCCATGTGTAGGGCGAAAAGGCAGAGGACTGTCGCGATCAGCAAGTAGGGCCAGCCGGCATCTTCCACGGTGAGGTAGCCCGCCGTGATGCCGACCCACCACAGGACCCCGAGGACGCCCGCCACCAACAGCGCGCTCCCCAGTGCCCTCCGCAACACCCACCCCCGCCTTGCTCCGTCGACCATAACGAAATTCCCCCCGGCCATCACACGCGATCGAGTCGCAGGTCCAGTACCCGATAGTCCACCTCGAAGACCAGGCGCGTCGTGGCTTCCTCGAACCCGCTCGTCTTGTAAGACAGCGAAAGGTTGAAACCATCGCGGGTCTGCTCGGCTACACGCATGTCCCCGACCAGCCCGCGGGCACAAATGGAGAACTCGATATCCCGCGGAACCACGATGGTCACGTCACCGACCCATCCCGTGAGAATAAAAGGCGTCTCCCCCTCCGGGATGAACGCCCTGGTGAAATCGAAACGATAATCGGCCACCACCGCGTCCAGGTCAGTGGGTTCCACCGACCAGTTCGCACGGGAGAAGTTGGCGTCCTCAACAAACGACCTGCGCCCGTAGTGTCTTCCGGACTCGGCACGTGCGCCGTGGGTCTCGTCCCCGGGGTCACGCGCCCCCGGCCCGCCATCCGTCGACACGCGAATATGGCTTCGCCGCAAAGTAGCCCCGCGATCGAACAGCAGCGACAGGCCGATGTAAACCAGGAGTATCGGCCACAAGCGAGTCACCATGCCCAGGGTGAAGTCAATGTAGGCGAGGGTGCCGAGGATCAGCAGGGCGCCCAACACCGCCAGCGTCAACCCCCACAGCCACCGTAGGTCGAAGCCGTGGCCCACCGCCATCGTGGCCAAAGACTCCGCGGTAAGTTTCAGTCCATAGGCGATAAAGACCGACGGGTACAGCAGTCGCCATATGGTGCCCAGGTCACCGTCCAAAAAACCCAGGTTCACCGCGAGCATCGCCATACCGGCAGCCAAAACCAGCAGTGCCAAAACGACGCGAAAAGCATTTTCTACCTGCCTGTTGATCATGCCCATCACGCTTCCACCCTCCAATCCACACGCCTGGCCACCACGTAGAACCCGATGGCCACGTACACCGTCAATAATAATGCGTTTTGGGTTACCTGGGGAGTCCAACCCTGGAACAATACGATGCGCAAGGCCTCGGCAATATACGTGGTGGGAAATATGGAGCCAATCCAGCGCAATACCGCGGGCAGCATCTCGGGCGTCACCATCACCGGTGTGAGGAAGCTAATGAACATCATGACAAGCTGTCCCATCAAACTCGCCGTCGCCGGACTGGGTGATACAAAACCGATGATACTTCCCAGGGCGGTGCAGGCCAGAAGCGACAGAAGAACCACGGGAACAATGCCCGGGTTGAGCGTAAAGGCCAATCCGAAAACCAACTGGCCCAGCACGCCCAGGATCAACACGGACGGCAGGCAGGTCAAAAATCCCCGTGCGAAGATCGCGAGCACGAACGACAGCCGCGAAATGGGCAGGGATGCGTAGAAGGTGAAGTGGCCCTTTTCCCGTTGCCGTGCGATCTCCTGGGCCATGGTGTTCACACCCATGATGGTGAGGGCGAACACCATGTTTCCGGTTACCATCCGCTGTATCATTTCCGCCGACGGGTCCGGTACGAAAAAACGGAAGAACAGTAGCGTCGTGAACGGGAAAAGAGACGCCATCAGGACGATCCAGTGCCACTCCTCGCGTACCTCTGCAAACTGGATTGACAGGAGGATCCACACTTCGCGCAGCCGCTGCACACCCCTTCGAAGCCCGACCCTCTCCTCCTCGGTAAATACTGGGGACGAAACCTTATCCCGCATGCCCAATTCGCTCCTTCCCGCCCAGTAGGAAATACGCATCCTCCAGGCTCGGGGGTATTACCTTGTACTCTTCACAGGCCATTTCCTCGCCGTTCGCGACGAGCTGATCCAGCACGCGACCCGCGCGATCCCTGTCGACGTAAAGGCGAAGACGATTCTCCCCGAGCACCTCCACAAACCCCATCCCCTTGAGTGCACGCTCGGCGACGCAGCGACGCCCGAACGTGCAGGTCACTTCAATCCGGAGGCGCTCGTCGACCATATCTTTGAGGCGCCCCACGCTGTCGAGACCGAGCAGGCGTCCATAATCGATCACCGCAACGCGGTCCACTACACCCTCGGCTTCCAGCACGTTATGCGTGACCAGGATCACCGTGGTACCCTCTTCCCGATTCCGTTGCACGATAACATCCCATACCAGGCGTCGCTTGGCGGGATCGAGCGCATTCGTCGGTTCATCGAGGATCAGCGCCTCAACCCGACCTACGAGGGCGGCTGCGATGCCGACGAGTTTCACCTGACCGCCCGACAGCCCGCCGACTCTGGTGTGCGCGACCTCCTCCAGCTGTAAACGCGCAATGAGCGCACACGCGCGCGCCCTGGCGTCGGATGGGCTCATCCCGCGCAGCCGCCCGGTGTATACGAGCGCGTCCCGCGTGGTCAGGGAGGTGATGGCGTAGGGGTCCTGTGCGCAATAGGATAGTCGCCGCACGACCTCGAGCGGCTCCGCGGTGACGTTCCGCCCCAGGTACCGAATGGTGCCCGAGGTCGGGGCGATCATCGCGGTCATCTGCTTGATCAATGTCGACTTCCCCGCGCCGTTGGGACCGAGGATCCCGAGGATCTCCCCCGGGCGCACGTCCATACAAATGCGGTCGTTCGCACGTACACCTCCTTTTCGATATATCTTCGTCAACTCGCGTACCTCGAATAGGTTGCGCATCATTGTCACCCTTCCTGTCCATCTACACGTCAATGCTACCGCGATGATGGTCTGCGGGAAGCCGTCCTCAGACCGGACTTCCCTCCGTCCCGGGACGGAGATCTCCCCGGGCGATCCCGTGCGCAAGGCCGCATACAGATCCATTGCGCTTCGACCGGATCTGATCGGTACCCTATTCAACACCTTCCTCAGGTGTCGCCCTCGAGGAAAGGGCGTGTACGATCGTGAAGGATATATGATGGGCAGGATGTACACCTTCACGCGCTCCATTGTGCAGAACAGGGAGGGCCGCGCCGAAACCGTGATCGGTGCTCGTGCCTCATCCCCTCCCCGGGGGATTCGGCGACCGGATGAAACCTGAAGGGACGGGAGCATGGACGTCATTCATCGCGAAGTACTTCGATTGCTGGAGGCGGCAGTCCACTCGGCCAG
>PUNF01000175.1 GCA_003552525.1 Clostridia bacterium
CGACGTCAATCGCGTGATTCTCGTCGGTGGGTCGACCCGTATTCCCCTGGTGCAAAAGCGTGTGAAGGACATCCTGGGTAAGGATCCTTTCAAGGGAATCAACCCGGACGAGGTGGTGGCGATGGGTGCTGCCATCCAGGCCGGCGTGCTTTCCGGAGAGGTCAAGGACGTCCTACTTCTGGATGTGACGCCACTGTCACTGGGCATCGAGACATTGGGCGGTGTATTCACCAAGCTCATCGAGCGAAATACCACCATACCCACTCGGAAGAGCGAGGTATTCTCCACTGCAGCAGATAATCAAACCACCGTTGAAATACACGTGTTGCAGGGTGAAAGACCCATGGCAGCCGACAACCGAACGCTCGGGAGGTTTCACCTCGAGGGGATTCCACCGGCTCCCCGCGGAGTGCCCCAGATCGAGGTGACCTTCGACATAGATGCCAACGGCATTGTGAACGTATCTGCCCAGGATAAAGCCACCGGTAAGGAGCAAAATATTACCATCGAGGCATCAAGTGGTCTCAGTGAGGAAGAGATCGAGCAGATGGCCCACGAGGCAGAGGCCCATGCCGAGGAAGACGAGAAGCGCAAGGCACTGGCTGAGGCCCGCAACGAAGCGGATGCGGCCGTGTACTCCGCAGAGCGCACCATGAAGGATCTGGAGGAAAAGGCCGACCCCTCGACCCTTGAGGAAGTTCGCGATAAGCTAGAGGCTCTCAAGGGTGTGCTTGCCGAGGATGAGCCCGGAGTGGACGAGTTGAAATCCGCCACCCAAGCGCTCACCGAAGCATTGTATCGTATGAGTAGCACGGCCTATGGTGAAGCGGGCGAGGCCGGCGATGGTGGTCCAGAGGACGCCGGTGACGCCGGTGACGTCGACGCGGATTTCGAAGTAGAAGAGTAGTCGGAGGAGTAGACCACCCGGGCCGGGACTCCCGGCCCGTTGGGGGGAAAGCACGTGCCAAACGGTAAGGACTATTACGAGATTCTTGGTGTATCGCCGGATGCGAGCCAGGAGGAGATCAAGAAGGCATATCGACGCCTGGCCCGCGAAAGTCATCCCGATGCCAACCCCGATGATCCGAATGCGGAAGCCCGATTCAAGGAGATCAGCGAGGCATACCGGGTACTTCGCGATCCAGAGAGCCGTCGGCAGTACGATCAATTCGGGAAGGCTGGATCCACCGCGGGTGCCGGGGGATTCGATCCCAACGATTTCGGTTTCGGCGGTGGATTTGGGGGCTTCGAAGACATCTTTGATGCCTTCTTCGGTGGCGGCGCCCGACGGCGCCAGGCGGGTCCGATGCGTGGGCCCGACCTAGAGGTACGCCTGCGTGTAGAGTTCACAGAGGCGGCTTTTGGCGCGGAGCGGCACGTGGAGATCGATCGGGAAGAGCCTTGCCCTACCTGTGAGGGTACGGGGGCAAAACCCGGTACACAGCCGAGGACCTGCGCCCAATGCAGTGGCACAGGCCAGGTGCGGACCACGCAGCGGACACCGCTCGGACAGTTTATGAGCACTGGGCCGTGCCCAACCTGTAATGGTAGTGGGCAGATCATCGATGAACTGTGTCCCGAGTGCCGGGGTCGCACGCGGGTCAAGCGTCGCCGCAAGATCAAGGTCAAGGTGCCCGCCGGTGTGGAGTCCGGGATGCGCTTGCGTGTTGCAGGTGAAGGTGGCCCCGGTGAGCGGGGCGGCCCCCCAGGTGACTTGTACGTCCGCGTCGACGTTCGACCGCATCGCGCTTTCGAGCGGCGCGGCAATGATGTCTACTCTACCCTGAAGATTAGCATCGCCGAAGCGGCCCTGGGTACGAAGCGCTCGGTGGATACGCTTGACGGCCAACAGGAAGTGAAGGTTGCCGCCGGTACACAGCACGGAGCCACGGTCAGATTGCGTGACAAGGGGATTCCCTTCCTTCGCGGTTACGGTCGCGGCGATCACGTGGTCCAGGTCGAGGTAGAGATTCCAAGAGATCTTACCGATGAACAGAAGAGACTCCTACTGGATTTCGCCGAGTCCCGGGGGGAAACAATTGATCCGCCGGAAGAGGGCTTCTTCGAACGCATGAAACGTGCTTTCGGCCGGGGCGTCGGTAACAATGACTAAAGAAGATCCGGGCTCGAAACGCTGCCTTACGGAAGTCAGTGTGATCGTGCCGCGTGCCGGCGCAGAGCGGGTACTCGCCGAACTCCTAGCCCGGTTTCCGTCGGGGCTTCAGGAATGCCCCGGTCCGGACCCGGGCACCAAAAGCTTCGTCTTACACTTCTCCCGTGCAGTGGATATGCCCGATATCCCCGGTGCGCGCATTCGGTATCGGACCATACCGAAACTAGACTGGGCTGCAGAGGTGCGAAAGCACGTCAAACCCCTCGAGATCGGGGATCTACGCGTCATCGCGCCCTGGATGGATCGCAAAGGAGAGGCCGACTTGATCATTGATCCCGCCCGGGCTTTTGGCACCGGGGGGCACGAGAGTACCCGCATCGCCCTCAGGCTCCTCATCGACAGATTGCAGGCGTTATCGCCCGAGACCGTCCTGGATGTGGGATGTGGGACGGGCATATTGGCGCTCGCCGCCCTGCGGCTTGGGGTCGATCGGGCCACGGTCTGTGACATCGATCCACGTGCCGTGGAGGCCGCAGCCAAAAATGCACGTGCGAATGGGCTCGAACAAAGGATGGAGTTTCACGCCGGTGATGTTACGCAACTGGATCTCCCCAACACGCCCCTGGTGATGGCGAACCTCAATGCGACCATCATTCGGAAAATTCGCGAGACATTGGCCTGCCTGGTTTGTTCGGGAGGGTTCCTGATCCTGTCCGGAATATACCGCGAGCAGGTCGATGACGTGCGTGCGGCCTTGGAGGATGATTTCTTCGAAGTGAATCACCATCGCGAGGGTTACTGGTCCGGGATCGCGATGCAAAGAAAGGCGGCCAGCGACGGTGGGTGACCGGCCTACCATCGCATTCTACACCCTCGGGTGCAAGGTCAATCAGGCGGATACGGCGCGCATCAAGGACGCGTTTGTTCGCGCCGGATTTGAAGTCGTTGCTTTTTCTGATCAGGCTGAAGTCTATGTCATCAACTCCTGTACAGTCACCACCACTGCGTCACAGAAGACGCGACAGATTACCCGGTCCGTGCGTCGCCGTGCGCCGGTGGCCCGCATTCTCCTTTGCGGGTGTTATCCGGAGGTCGGCCGCCGCGGGGTCGTGCATGGGGAGTTTTCAGCCCTTGAAACGCTCCCCGTCGATCGGCTGCTCGGTGTGGAAGAACCCCAGACCGTGGTTTCTGAGGTGATGCGCTTGTTGCCGGCGGAAACTCGGTGCGACGATTTCGGCTACGCGTCGCCCGATGGCGAGGTCACCCGGCCGGTCGTCGTGGCCCAACGTGGTTGCGATGGGGGCTGTACGTATTGCATTGTCCCGCTCGCACGGGGTCCGCTTTACAGCGAACCCCTTGCTGAGGTGAAACGGGAAATCGAGAGTCACTTGCGGCGTGGTGCCCGCGAAATCGTCCTGGCCGGGATTCATCTCGCGGCTTACGGCCGAGACCGCTCCGGAAGCTTTGACCTGGGTGATTTGGTGACCGAGGTCACGGCGTTGCCCGGTGAGTGGAGGTTGCGAATCAGCTCCTTGGAACCGATGGATCTCACCCCTGCGCTCGTCGAGCGTCTATTCGCCCGCGAAAGGGTTGCACCCCACGCCCATCTCCCTTTGCAAAGTGGATCGGATGGCGTATTGGGGCGGATGGGCAGACTGTACGATACCCTCCACTACCGGTCCCTGGTTGATGCCGTCCGCAAAGTCGCTCCCGAAGCGGGCATCACCACGGATATCATGGTGGGTTTTCCCGGCGAGACCGAGGATGAGCACCGGCAGAGCATGGAGTTTGCCGAATCCGTGGCATTCTCGCGTTTGCATGTCTTTTCGTATTCGAAGCGCCCCGGGACCGCTGCGGCCTGTTTCTCGGACCCGGTTCCCGGTGATGTGGCCCGCGACCGACGGGACGATTTTCTCTCGCTTGGCAAGGTCCTGTCCCGGGATTTTTACGCCAGTCAAGTAGAAACGGTACTTCGGGTCGTGCTGGAAGAACCGCTGAACAGCCGGCGAGATACACCCACCTACTTCGGGTACGCGGAAAACTATGTCCCGGTTACCGTTGTCGCGAATCCCTGGGATCGCCGTGGCTCCATGATCCCGGTGCGGATTGATCGGGCGAGTGTCGACGGATGCGTCGGACGGAGCCTATCCCGGGGAAAGAATTGATAATATGATGGTTGAAGGAATCAACGAAACGCAATGCGGAGGTGACACATGGTCGAGGATGGACGTATCGGCCTGGCAATCCTCTTCGGAGGAATGTCCGAGGAACACGAGATATCCGTGATTTCGGCGGGTTCGGTTTGGTCCGCGTTAGACCGTGATCGATATGCTGTGCACGCCCTGGGAATCGCACGTGATGGCAGCTGGTTCACGATGGAAGATCCCGAGCCCCTCTTTGCGCGGGGGAGGGCGCCCGATGCGGCGGGAGAGCGCGTACACATGATTACCGGACCCGGCGGAGGGCTTTTCGTTGGTGCTCGACGCCTGGCGATCGACGTCGTGTTCCCCGTGTTGCATGGCCCCTTCGGCGAGGATGGATCGGTACAGGGTGTACTCGAGCTCCTGGGACTGCCCTACGTTGGGTCCGGGGTCACGGCGTCCGGTGTATCGATGGATAAGCATCTGATGAAGCGCCTGTTCATGGCGGAAGGCCTGCCCATCGCCGATTACCTGTCGTTGACGCGGAAGCAGATCTATGGGAGTCCGGATGTCGTCACGCGCAGGGTATCCGAGACCATAGGCTACCCGTGCTTCGTCAAACCCGCCGCGTTGGGTTCCAGTGTTGGCATCACGCGCGTCAAGCGTGCCGGGGAGTTGTCGTGTGCGCTCCTAGCCGCCTCATCCCTGGGAGAGAAAGTCCTGGTCGAGCGTGCCGTGCCGGGTCGCGAACTCGAGTGCAGTGTATTGGGCAACTGCGAGCTGCAGGTGGCAGGTCCCGGGGAGGTGGTCCCGGCCGGGGAGTTTTACGATTATCAATCGAAGTACTTCGACGATCGAACGCGGCTTCTTTCCCCCGCCCCGGTCGATGCCAGTGTAGCCAACCGTGCCCGCGACCTTTCGCAGGCTGCATTCCGCGCGGTGGATGCCCGCGGGATGGCTCGCGTAGACCTGTTCTATTGTCCCGGGGATGGTCGGCTGCTGGTGAACGAGATAAACACCATTCCCGGCTTTACTCCGATGAGCATGTACCCGCGCCTGTGGATGGATGCAGGGGTGCAATTCGGGGAATTGCTGGATCGGTTGATCCAACTGGCCTTGGACGAAAGCCGGGCTCATGATTATTGCGAAAGCGGGTAAGAGAGAAATGAGGTGATGGGCAAGTGAAGATGCGCTTCCGAACAGCGCCGGTGGTCATCACGATGGTGGTTGCCCTCGTTGTCGCGTTCCTGCTTCCGCCGCTGATGGCGGTCGCTCAATCCGCTGAAACAACACGCGTATCCGTGTACGAGGTAACCTTGCAGGGCACGGTGGATGCCGGGCTGGCCTCCCTGTTGCGTCGTTCGATCGCGGAAGCGGAAGATGCCGGTGCAGACGTTTTGATGGTGCGCATCACGACACTTGGTGGTACGGTCAATGCTGCGTTGAACATGAAGGACATGCTCGTCGAAACCCCCCTCACTACGGTTGCCTACATTACCGGTCGCTCCTGGTCTGCGGGCGTTCTACTCACCCTGGCCTGCGAATACGTGGTGATGGCCCCCGGCTCTTCCTTGGGTGCGGCCGAACCTCGGCCCGCCGATGAGAAGACTATTTCGGCGGTGAAGGGTGAGATGGAGGCGACTGCGAAGATCTACGAGCGAGATGAGCGGCTTGCGGCGGCCATGGTTGATGCGCGCATCGAAATTCCCGACGTGGTTGACTCGGGTGAGTTGCTCACCCTGACGGCACAGCGCGCATACGATCTCGGATTCATCGATGCCATTCGTGCGGATGTGTCCGGGGCGCTCGAAGCGCTCGACATGGAACCCACGCAGGTTACGGTGATAGAACCGACGACCATTGACCTGTTCGCCCAGTACGTAACGGACCCATTCGTTGCGCCCATCGTCCTCGCCATCGGATTCATTGGTATCCTCGTCGAGATGTTCGTGCCAGGCTTTGGTTTTCCCGGTGGTGTAGGTCTATTGGCCTTTGCGACCTACTTTGTCGGCCACATGGCGGCCGGCTACGCTGGACTGTCCATCGCGTTATTGTTCGTGGCCGGGATTGGACTCCTGGCGGCGGAGATCTTCGTTCCCGGGTTTGGCATCATGGGCGTGGGTGGCATCATCGCCATGTTGGCTAGCATCTACCTGGCATCACCCACTCCGACGGCAGCCACCTGGTCAATCCTGGGGGCGATTGCTGCCGTAATCGTGACGATCATCGTGCTATTGCGCATGGGAACGCGACTTACAATATGGCGGCGCCTCTTGCTGGATACCGAAGAAACGCAGGATCGTGGATACGTGGCCCAGAGTGATCTCAAATCGTTGCAGGATCGAAGGGGAATCGCGGTGACCTCGCTCCGTCCCGCCGGAACGGCGGAGGTCGATGGAGAAAGAATTGATGTGGTGACCTCGGGCGAATACGTGGCCCGGGACACCCCTGTAAGAGTGATTCGCGTAGAGGGCCGGCGCGTCGTGGTGCGGGCCGATCATTCCCCCGAGGAAGACTCCGAAAGGAGTGAAAACGAGTAATGGATGGATTGATGTACACCTTAATCCTCGTAGGACTCGGACTAATTGCCCTGGTGGTGCTGTTCAGCTTCATTCCCCTGGGGCTGTGGATTTCTGCCCTTGCGGCCGGCGTCAAGATCAGCATTACCGGCCTGATCGGTATGCGGCTTCGCCGTGTGCCGCCTGCCCGGATCATCATGCCGTTGATCAAGGCGAACAAGGCGGGGCTGGGGTTGAGTGCGGATAAGTTGGAAGCACACTTCTTGGCCGGCGGGAACGTCGATCGCGTGGTCGACGCGCTCATCGCGGCCCAGAGAGCGGAGATCGATCTCGCCTTCGAACGCGCCGCCGCCATTGACCTGGCCGGCCGTGATGTGCTCAAGGCGGTCCAGATGTCGGTAAACCCGAAGGTCATTGAGACACCCATCGTAGCGGCCGTTGCCAAGGATGGTATCGAAGTGAAGGCAAAAGCGCGGGTAACCGTGCGCGCCAACATTGATCGGCTCGTGGGTGGCGCGGGAGAAGATACGATCATTGCCCGGGTTGGCGAGGGAATCGTGACGACCGTCGGATCGGCAGAGGATCATAAGAAGGTACTCGAGAATCCGGACTCCATCTCCTCGACCGTCCTTGGGAAGGGTCTGGACGCCGGTACGGCTTTCGAGATCCTGTCCATCGATATCGCGGACGTGGATATTGGTCGCAATATTGGTGCTGCCCTACAAAGTGATCGCGCTGAAGCAGATAAGCGGATTGCGCAGGCGAAGGCGGAAGAACGCCGTGCGATGGCGGTGGCCCATGAACGCGAAATGATCGCCCGCGTCGAAGAGATGCGTGCGCGGGTTGTTGAGGCCGAAGCCGAGGTACCGCTCGCCATTGCTGCAGCCTTCCGTGAGGGGCAACTCGGTGTCATGGACTACTACAACATCAAGAATGTCCAGGCGGACACCAGCATGCGGGAGGGGTTCTCCCAGTTTGCCCCCGAGCGCGAGGATGATGCAGGTACGCCTCGCACACCGCGAGATCGGCCCGAACGGGAAGATAAATCCTAAGGTTGCATGGGTGTAGCCGCCCTGGAGGTGGTGCTTGCAGTGAATATTAGCGATCTAATTGCCCTACTGCTCCTCTGGGTACTCTTCCGAATCGTACGGGGTGCGCTCACAGCCGCGCGCCGTCCCTCGCAGGGAGGTTCGGGCCCACAACAGCCACCGGAGTCTGCGCCGGAATCGCAACAAATGCGACCGCCTCCTCCGCCCGAAACGGGTGCCCGCAGAAGAAGGCGCGAAGCCGAAAGGCAGTACGAATCGGATACGCCCGATGTAGCGGCCCCCGAGATCGGGGATGCGCTCTCGGACTCCCGGCATCGCGGCGCTGTATCGTCCCGGGAGCAAAGGCGCGCGGCGCGCACGGAACGTGCGCCGGCCCGGAAGAGGGAGGATCTCGGGGGACTGGATAAGGTGTTGCGTGAATCTCCCCTCATCGGAGGATTGATCCTTCGCGAGGTCCTCGATGAGCCGAGGAGCCGATCACCGCACCCGGTGTCATTTCGCAGGCCGTATGCCCGGCACGATCGCGCCTCGCGGTAGGTGAATACCGGCGGGCATCTTGGGGGGGCTGGGCCTGCCAGGGGATGTCGGAACGCCCCACTGAGGTGGTATACTGGGGCCGTTTCGCCCTGTCCCGGGTGCCCGGCGTACAGAGGAGTACGCTTTCGACAGACGAAATATGCAAGCAGGGTACGGCCCACCGGCCCGGGACTTGGATTCCCCGTCCGGGATGCCATTGCTCCCGGTGACTGCGCGAGATCGAGGTTGGCCAATGGCCCGACAATTGGACAAGGAGTGATGTGAAGCCAATTGATGAGCGCTACTCCGGATGCTGAAAAGGTCGTGCGTGCCACCTTCCGGGTGGAGGATAATGCCGACGCCGTGAACCTATTCGGTCAGGGCGATCGGAACCTGAACGCGATCGAGGAGCGGTTCCCGGTCCGTTTCGTAAGCCGGGGGAATGAGCTGATTATCGTCGGCCCCCCCGATGAGGTGGGTCGGGTAAGCCGCCTGCTCGAAAGATTGCTGTCCACGTTGCGGTCGGGCAACGAGATCACAGACCAGGTGCTCCTGCATGCGATGGATTTGACCCAGGCTGGTGATGAGGAACCGCTGGATGACATCTATGACGACATCATTGTCACCACGGCCCGGGGAAGGCGGATTACGCCTAAGACACGCGGCCAGAAGGAGTATCTTGCCGCCATGAGGGCGAATCCCATCGTGTTCGGTATTGGCCCGGCGGGGACGGGCAAGACCTACCTCGCCATGGCACAGGCCAATGCGGCTTTGAAGTCGGGCCTGGTGAATCGGATCATCCTCACGCGTCCGGCGGTCGAGGCCGGTGAACACCTGGGTTTTCTGCCCGGCGATCTGCAGGAGAAAGTCGATCCCTACCTGCGTCCACTTTACGATGCTCTCTACGACATCATCGGGGTGAATCGATTCGAGAAGGAGATGGGACGGGGTGTCATTGAGGTCGCGCCTCTGGCCTATATGCGGGGTCGCACCCTCGATGACTCCTTCATTATCCTGGATGAGGCACAAAACACGACGCCGGAGCAGATGAAGATGTTTCTTACCCGCCAGGGATTCGGATCCCGGGTAGTGGTGACCGGAGATATCACCCAGATCGACTTGGAGCGCGGGACCAGCGGTCTCGTCCAGGTGCAGGATGTGTTGCAGGACATCAAGGGAATTTCTTTCGTGTACCTTACCGAGTCCGATGTCGTCCGGCATCCTTTGGTGACGCAAATCATTAGGGCTTACGAGCGATATGCCGACGAGAAGAAGTAATGGTGAGAAAAGAAAACGAACGGGGCGTGGCGGGGTGAGGCGCCGCTGGGACATCGGCGATGCGGTCCGACGGTTCTTCCGGGCCCCGCTGCGAGAGAGTTCCCCGGTGCGCCGTTCCCTGTGGACGTTGCTGTTTGCCGTCCTGCTCGCCGTACTGTTCATTACGAGTTCGCTGCCACAGCGGCTCGATGTCAACGTGGGTGAGCCGGCCCCGTACAATATTAAGGCCCCCATGGAATTCGTCGATCGTCCGGCCACGGAACGGGCCGAGGCCGAAGCCATGGAAGAAGTTGCCGGTGTGTACGAGCAGGACCCCACTATCGGCGACGAGGTCATGGACCGCTTGGAGACAGTGTTCACCGAGATCCGGGAAACCCGTGACGATCTGTTGGCCACCTATGACCCGGATCCCGGGGATGGTGAAGACATTTCCACCTCCGCAAGCGTTGATGTCAACCGGGCCGCGAGGCGACTCGATGAGACCATTCCGATCAACGTAACCGCCTCCGATGCCGAGGTACTGTTGGGGGTGCGATCGGCAGACATTGACGCGGCGGAGGCGCAGGCGGAGAGCATGCTATCATTTTTCTTCAGCCAGGGGGTCAAGTCCGGGGGGCTCGATGCTTTCCGCGACCAGATCCGCGAGTCTTTCGGGCGGTCGGAATTGCCCGATGATCTCGCCACCTTCATCGGTGAGATGACGGCGGAGCTGCTTGAGCCAAACCTCCTTTATAACGCGGAGGAGACCGAGAATCGGCGCAGGGCGGCCGCAGAGGCGGTCGAGCCGAAGACGATACTCAAGGGGCAGGTACTGGTAGCCGATGGAGAGGTCATTACCTCCGATGATATGGTCCGGCTTCGGGACGCCGGACTATTGGTTGATGAACAGCCCTGGCGCATCTATGCATCCTCCGCGCTGTACGCGCTAATCCTTGTGATCTTGGCAGCCGCGTACTTTTATCGGCTGGATCCGGACGTGTTGCACTCGGAGTCTCGCCTGGTTCTGGTGGGCATGATCTTCTTGGCCACGCTGTTCATCACCCGATTGACCATGACGGTATCGCCCTTTTTGGTGCCCCTGGCCGCCGGGACGATTCTCCTGGCGGTACTGATGCATTCGAATACGGCCGTCTACATGGGGTTGCTGATGGGACTTAGTCTCTTCCTGGTCTCGGGTGGTGAAGTCCAGGTTGTGCTCGTAGCGGTGATTACCGCTATCGTTGGTGCACTCGCGGCCAGTCGTATCGAGGATCGCAGCGATCTCATGCGCGCCGGCGCCCTCACGTCCGTGGCGGGCGTGGTGTCGCTGGTCGGATACATTTTCTACTCCGGAGGAGCCACGATCACCGATGCCACCATGTGGAGTAGCCTCTTGTGGTCAGGAGGAAACGGAATCCTCTGTGCCGTCATTGCCATTGGGACACTTCCGTTTCTCGAGACCCTCTTCGGCATTATCACGCCCGTGAAACTGGTTGAACTCGCCAGTCCAACCCAGCCCTTGCTCAGGCGCCTGTTAGAAGATGCCCCGGGAACCTATCACCACAGCCTGATGGTCGCCAACATGGCCGAGGCGGCGGTTGAGACCGTGAGTGGAGATCCCGTGCTCGCCCGGGTGGGTGCATACTTCCACGACGCCGGCAAGGCACGTAGACCGTACTTCTTCGTCGAAAACCAGTTCGGTGGCGACAATCCCCACGACAAGCTTTCGCCCAATCTTAGCGCGCTCATCGTGATCGCCCACGTCAAAGATGGCGCGGAGATGGCACGCCAGGCGGGACTGCCCGAACCGGTGATCGATTTCATCACGACTCACCACGGTACGACCCTCGCGGGCTACTTCTATTCGCGAGCGAAGCAAGCGGCTGGGGCCGAGGAGGTATCGGAGGAAGGTTTCCGCTATCCCGGACCGCGCCCCCAGGGCAAAGAGACGGCGGTGGTCATGCTGGCCGATGCGGTGGAGGCGACTGTGCGCTCCCTGTCTCGACCAACCCCGGACCGAATACGGGGTGTGGTCCGAGATATTATCCATGCACGACTCGAAGATGGGCAGCTGGACCAGTGCGACCTGACACTCCGGGATCTCGATAAGGTCGGCGATGTATTTGTCCAGGTACTCTCCGGTGCTTTCCACAGGAGGCTGGAATATCCCGAATCCGTGGTCAAGGCGATGGCCGAGGAGGAGAAGGGGGTTTCCGACGATGAAGATCAAGGTTCGGATCAATCCTGAAGTCGACATTGATCCCATCATGCCGCCGGTTTTGCGCCGGGTCTTACGCCGACTGCTACTCGAACATCTTGGCTCACTTCCATCGAATGGTGGGCCCGTTGCCATCGATGTGAGTCTCGTCGATGCCAGTCGTATGCGGATGTTGAACCATCAGTATCGAGGCAGGGATGAGCCTACCGACGTGCTCGCGTTTCCGCAGTTGGGCGGCGAGGAACCTCCGGCCACCGGATTCGAAGGGGAGGACGGGTCCATTGGCGACGTGGTGATATGTATACCGGTAGCGGTAGAATCCGCCCGGGATCGGGGGATTTCCCTGCTGCATGAGGTCGCATTCCTCGCCTGCCACGGAGCGTTACACCTCCTCGGTTGGACGCACGAAACAGAGGAAGATCTCGAGGACATGCACGCAACGTGTTTCGCGACGCTGGATGTGATCATCCCAATGGATCCTGGTATCGATGACCAATGAGAGGGTGGATGACCTGATCGCACGTATACGTTCCTTTTCCCGATTTCGGCGGTACACCGTGATCATCGGTGTGGTGGTGACCGCGGTCTTGCTCCTTGTCTTCGCCCGCGGCGGCACACGGGAACCAGTCGAGGAAGAGCCGATGGAACCGGAGTCGCCCGTGGAAGTTGTGGAGCCGGAGGAACCAGAAGAGCCCGAGGAGGAGAAGGAGGAACCCGAAGAGGTCCCACCTGATGGATCGATTCGCAATCCCTTGACCGGCCTGTGGGCTCCCGAGGAGACAGTCAGTCGTCGTACTCTCGGGGTCGTGATTGACAACGCACCCCTTGCCCGTCCTCACGTTGGTCTTGGAAAAGCCGAAGTCGTTTTCGAGCTGCTGGTTGAAGGGGGCGCAACCCGGTTCTTGGCGTTGTTCCTGGCCGAGGAACCAGAAATCGTGGGACCCGTTCGGAGCGCACGTCACTACTTTCTCGACGTGCTCTCCGCCCTGGACGCGGTGATGGTGCATTGTGGCGGCAGTCCGCAGTATTACGAGGCAAGAGAGCAGCGGGGAATTGTCACGCTCGACGATCTCCGAGGAGGTGGGGATTTTTTCCGGGTTAGCAGTCCCGGGGTGCCCTACGAACATACCCTGTTCACCAATGTGGCGGGGAACCGCGCACAACTCGCCGATCGGGAATGGGAAGCGCAGGAACCGCCGGCATCCCCCTGGGGTTTCGCGGAGGGCCGAGATGGCCCGGGAATCTATGGGCAGCGTGGACAGGATATGGATGCGTTCGCCGTGAAGTTTCCTCCCGGCCACGCGACGTATTCTACCAGGTACACCTACGACGAAGAAACCGAGCGATACGCACGCTACCTCAATGATGAGCCACACGCCGATCGCGAGTCCGGTGAGGCGTGGACGTTCGCCAACGTCGTGATCCTGTGGGTGGACACCCATCGCATCCCGGGAGATCGCGAGGGGCGATTGGATATGCACCTGGGTGGATCGGGCGATGCGCTGGTGATAACCGCGGGCCGAGGATATTCATGCTTCTGGTCGACCGAGGATGGTTTCCGACTCCATGGCCCGCGAGATCGCGAGGTTCGCCTCTCTCCCGGTCACACCTGGGTTGCCATCGTCCCGACGGATACCGCCATACAAGTAGAGGGGCTCCAACCATGAACGAGCATACCAATGATACGTTCCGTTCCGGTTTTCTCGCGATAATGGGATATGCCAACGTCGGGAAATCCACGCTGGTCAATGCCCTCGTGGGCACCAAGGTCAGCATCGTCTCGGACAAGCCCCAGACGACGCGACACCGGATTATGGGCGTCGTGCATCGACCGGATACCCAACTGGTATTGCTCGACACACCGGGGATTCACCAACCCAGGGATCGCTTGGGGGATCAGATGATCCGCGGGGCACGGCGCGCCCTCGTCGATGTAGATGTCATCCTCCTGTTGGTGGATGGCGCGAGGCCGTACCCGGGCGAGGGAGATAGCCGCGCTGCGACCATGGCCCTTTCCTCGGGGATTCCGGTGATACTGGTGATCAATAAGATCGATGCCATCGCCGCGGAGGAACGTGAAACCCGCATTGCACGCTATCGCGCCCTGGGTGCGTTTGACGCCGTGGTTCCCATATCCGCCCTACACGCCTGGAATCTCGATGTACTCTTGGATGAGATCCTGGAGCGTGTTCCCCCCGGGGGGCCGAAATACTTTCCGGACGACGCCGTCACCGATCGTTCGATGTCGTTTTTCGCTGGAGAACTCGTCCGCGAGAAGATCCTGCACCTGACCCGCGAGGAGGTGCCCCACGCCACCGCTGTGGTCGTGCGCGATACGGAGGAACGCCCTGGTCCGCTCTTGTACATCGCTGCCGACATCATCGTAGACCGGCAGTCGCAGAAGTCGATCCTCATCGGCAAGGGGGGCCGTATGATACGAGACATTGGAAGAAAGGCTCGTGAGGAGGTCGAAGCGTTCCTTGGTATCCAGGTGTATCTCGATCTCTTCGTCCGCGTGGAGCGCGGGTGGCGCGATCGGCCCGGGATGCTCAACGAACTCGGGCTGTCGGACGATCCGCGGGGATTCTGATGTCGAACACCGGTTATCGCACACGGGGGATCGTGCTGTCCGGTAGGCCACTCGGCGAAAAAGACCGGTTGATGACACTCATGACGATGGATAGGGGACTCCTGCGTGTCGTTGCCCGGGGTGTGCGAGGGCCCAGGAGCAAGCTCGCCGGTCTCGTGATGCCGTTTGCGGAGGTGAACCTCGATATGTGGAGGGGTAGATCCCTGGATGGTATCCGTGGCGGTGAGGTTCTTCGCGCTCATCGTGGCCTGAGGGAACGGCCTGAGCGGTATGGCCATGCCTCGGCCGTCGCCGAGGTCACCGGATTTCTGGCGCAGGAAGGGGAGGCGGATCCCGCTCTTTACCTCCTCTTGCTCGCGACGCTGACTTTGCTCGCCACGCGAGATCCCGACCTGATACTCACGTTCTTTCTCCTGCGGGCGATAAAGGTGGCGGGGCTATTTCCCGATATCGGGGCGTGTGTTGCCTGTGCAGCCACAGAAACCGGGGGGATGATCGATTTTGATACGGGTTCGCTGACCTGTCACCGGTGTCATCCCGCCGGCAACAGTCGCTATGAACTGTGTGCAAATGGCCTCCGCCTGGCCCTGCGTCTGCGCGATATTCACCCGCGTGGATTGGCTGATTGTCGTGCCGATCCCGCCGTGATCCGCGGGCTGCGAGATCTGATGTTCGATTATGTCGAGTTTCACCTGGGCCGGTCGGTGAACTCGCGTCGGTTTCTCGATATACTGAACTAGGCAGGGTTGCGATCTTGGTCATGGGACGGGGAGGGATTTCGAATGAGCGAGTTGGAAAAGATCGATGCCATTCGTGAGCGAGTGGGGGTCGGCTATCGCGAGGCACGTGACGCCCTCGAGCAGTGCGACGGCGACCTCTTGGAAGCACTCATCCTGCTTGAAGAAAGCGAGCGGGAGAGACTGTGGGCCGAGCGTATTCAGGTCAGCGGCAACGAATTGGTAGAGCGCGTGCGTGAATTGATTCGCGAAGGAAACGTGCGACGCGTAAAGATCCGTCACGACGGCAAGACGCTGCTCGAGTTTCCGGTGACGGTGGGTGCGCTGGGTGCATTGCTCCTGCCTACCCTCGCGGCACTTGGTGCCATTGCGGCGATGGTGACAGAGTGCACCGTGGTCGTCGAACGTGGCCCGGTGGTGGAATTCGAAGAAGAGTCGGGGTCCTCGGCAGGGGAAGATCGTACGCAGTAACCACCGGGATTTTCGCGCTCAACGCCCGAACCGCTGCCCTCGCAGCTCCGATCGATTATTGAAGGGTGATTGCTCGATGCACGTGACTTTTCAGGATGCAATCCTGAAGCTGAATGAGTTTTGGCGCGACCAGGGATGTCTATTGGAACAGCCCTATGATGTGGAAAAAGGTGCCGGGACCATGCACCCCACCACCTTCTTCCGCTCGATCGGACCGGAACCGTGGGCGGTGGCCTATACTGAGCCTTCCCGGCGTCCCGTGGATGGACGCTATGGGGAGAATCCGGTGCGACTGTACCGCCATTGGCAATACCAGGTCATTATGAAGCCGTCTCCCGAGGACATCCAGGAAATCTACCTCGAAAGCCTCGGGGCGCTCGGCATCGATTTCTCGATGCACGATGTGCGTTTTGTGGAGGACAACTGGGAGGCACCGACCCTCGGGGCGTGGGGGCTGGGCTGGGAAGTCTGGATCGACGCCATGGAGGTGACGCAGTTCACCTTCTTTCAGCAAATGGGGGGCATGGAATTATCTCCCATCTCGGTGGAACTGACGTACGGTCTCGAGCGCCTCACCGGGTTTTTGCAGGGTGTCGAGAACGTTTTCGACCTGGATTGGAATGGTCGTGTGCGATACGGTGATGTGTTCAGGCGGGCCGAGTACGAGCATTCCCGGTACTCTTTCGAGGTTGCGAATGTCGAGTTTCTGTTTTCGCTGTTCTCCTCCTATGAAGGGGAAGCCCATCGCTGTCTCGAGGAGGGGCTCGTTCTCCCGGCCTACGATTGGGCGTTGAAATGCTCCCACGTGTTCAACCTACTGGACAGTCGGGGTGCGCTCAGCGTCACCGAACGTACCGGTTTTATGGGCCGCGTTCGCAACCTGGCACGCCGCTGCGGGCGGGCATACCTCGGGCAGCGTGAAGAAGAGGGATACCCTCTCCTTCGCGCGAACACGACGGCCGGGGAGGCGGAAACAAATGAGTGATGCGCGCAGAAATGCGGTACTGGAAGTGGGTACTTCAGAGATTCCTGCCAGTTATCTCCCCGATGCGATTCAACAATTGGACCAATTCTTCGTCGACGCATGTGATGCTGCTGGCCTGTCTGTAGAAGACATCCGGGTATGGGCGACTCCCCGCCGCCTCGTCGGTTACTTCGAGCAGGTGTCGGGTAGGGGCCTCGAGCGTGTCGAGGAAGTGCGCGGTCCGTCCGAATCCGTGGCCTTTTCCGACGCAGGAGAGCCGACCAAGGCGGCGGCGGGTTTCGCGCGCTCCCAGGGAGTAAAGGTCGACGACCTCGAAGTGCGGGAGGATGAGAAGGGCCGATACGTCTATGCCGTGGTCCGACACCCGGGCCAGCCCGCCGAGCAGATCCTCTCCGATGTTTTCACCCGTGCCATGCGAGAGATCCGCTTCCCTCGCACCATGCGCTGGGGAGTGGGTGAGCACGCGTTTGCCCGGCCGGTACGCTGGGTGCTGGCCCTCTTCGGTGAAGATGTGGTGTCAGTAGATGTCGCCGGCATTTCGTCGGCTCGATACAGTTACGGACCCCGCTTTGCAGCCACCCACCTGCAGGTCATGCGCGCCGAGGATTATCCGGACCTGGTGCAGGATGCCGGTGTCATCCTCGACCATGCCGTGCGTAGACAGCGCATCATCACCGATTGCGAGCGCGTCGCGGCATCGGAGGGACTCCAGCCGTTGCTGGACGATGACTTGTTGAACGAAGTGAACTTCCTGGTGGAGCATCCCTCGGTACTCATGGGCGTCATTCCCGATGCATTCATGGATGTCCCCCGGGTGGTGATCGAGACGGCGATGATGTCGCACCTTCGCTTCTTCCCCGTGGAAGACGGCGAGGGAACGCTTGCGCCCCGATTCCTCTCCGTCATTAACGGGACCCGCGACATGCGCGAACGGGTTCGCCCCGGCAACGAATTGGTCTTAAACTCCCGCCTGGCCGATGCACGGTTCTTCTGGGAAGAGGATCTGAAACGCTCCCTGGACGATTACGCGGCGGAGCTCGGTACCGTGGTATTCCACGAGGCGCTCGGCAGCCTCGCCGACCGTACGGAGCGGATGCGTCAGATGGCCGACTGCATTGTGCAACGCGGGTTCATTCCGGTCGCCGAGGCCGCGCACCTGCAACGTGCGGTGCAATTGTCTAAGGCGGACCTTGTGACCCTAATGGTCGGGGAGTTTCCCGATCTACAGGGTCGAATGGGCGAGGAATATGCGCGCGTCGCGGGTGAACCCGAGGCCATATGTCGGGCAATTGGAGAGCAATACTTACCCGCCGGATCCGGTGACGAGCCGCCCGCTACTACGCTGGGCCGCTGGCTAGCCCTCATTGACAAGATGGACCACTTGGTCGGGGCATTCCGGACGGGATTGGTTGGTTCGGGTTCGGAGGATCCCTACGGTGTCCGCCGGACAGCGACGGGCATTCTGCGGATTCTCGAAGGCATGAGCAATGTATGCGTCTCCGACCTGCTGCGCCCGGCTCTGGGCGCCCACGGGGTCGAGGAGGCCGAGGCCCTGCGGGCGAATATCCGAGAATTCCTCGGACGTCGATTGGCCCGACTGCTTTGGGATGCGGGTTTCCAGTTGGAGCTGGTAAACGGTATCCTACGCGCCGGTTGGGACGATGTTTCGGAGGTATGGAGCCGTGCCAACCAACTCGACCGCTTTCTCGGGACACCCGCGGCGGAGGATGCGCTTGTCGTTTGGCGGCGCTGTCGGAACCTGGGGTCGCAGGGTACACCCCTTGAAGAGGTGGACCCCGATGGTTTCCCGTCCGAGGAAGGCAAGGCCCTGGCACTGCGGTTGGTGGAGTTCGAGCAGCAAACAACTGGCCTTCTCGACCAGGCCGAATACCTGGAATTCCTCGAACGCGCGGCCGAGTTGCGGCCCCCAGTGGATGCTTTTTTGGACTCGGTAATGGTGATGGTGGATGATGAGGGTGTGCGCGCAAATCGCCTGGGGTTGCTCGCCAGAATCGATGCGCTCCTCTCTTCCTTCATGGAGTGGAGTGAACTTCCCGGATGATGAACGAATCCTTCCCCGGTTATGTCTACGTGGTTTCCGACTCCGTGGGTGATACCGCCGAGGCCGTCGCCCGGGCCGCCATGAGTCAGTTCGAGGCCAACTCCGACCCTAGCATCATCCGCCGGATCCCGTTTGTGAATTCCCACCGGCGGGTGGAGGAATCGGTGCGACAGGTCGTCCGCGAAGGCGGCGGACTCATTGTGTATACCTTGGTCGTGCCCGAAATCCGCTATTACATGGAAGAAAACTGTCGCGCGGCCGGGATCTCCACGGTAGACCTCATGGGGCCGACCATGGATGCGATGGAGCACATGCTGGGACGTCCTCCAAGGCAGGAACCAGGCATCGTACATCGCATGGATGAACAGTACTTCCGGCGCGTTGCCGCTGTCGAATTCGCCGTGAAATACGATGATGGCAAGGATCCCCGGGGGTTCCTGATGGCCGATGTGGTTTTGGCCGGGGTATCGAGAACCTCGAAAACGCCTGTCTGCATGTACCTCGCCCACAGGGAGAAAAGGGCGGCAAATTACCCTCTTACACCCGAGATCTTCCCGCCCCGCGAGTTGTATCTTGTCCGCGATCGGATTATCGGGTTGACCATTTCCGCCGAGCAACTGCAGGAAATCCGCCGAGAGCGCATTCGACGCCTCGGCCTCGACAATAACTCCAGTTACGATGACCTTCAGCGAATCCGTGAAGAGTTGCGGCATGCGCGCAACCTGTTCGACGAGCTGGAGTGCCCAGTCATTGATGTCACGCACAAGGCGGTGGAGGAGACGGCAACGACGGTCCTCGAGATGATGCGGAAGGGAGAGTGGAGCCGTGGCTGACGGTACGGTCCGGCGCCGGTATGTCTATCGCTTTGAAGAGGGTTCGCGAGATCAACGTGATCTCTTGGGCGGTAAAGGGGCAAACCTCGCAGAGATGACGAGGATGGGATTGCCTGTGCCCCCCGGTTTTACGATCACCACGGAAGCGTCGACGGAATACCGCGAGGCCGGTGAGATGCCTCCGGGCCTGCTCGAGGAAGTTTGGCATTGCATGCGCGAACTGGAGCATGTGCGGGGTCGCGAGTTTGGTTCATCGAATCGCCCATTGCTGGTTTCCGTTCGATCGGGTGCACCCGTTTCAATGCCCGGGATGATGGACACCGTGCTGAACTTAGGCCTCAACGGAGAAACCGTACGGGGCCTGGCGCAGGAGGCGGGTGACGAGCGTTTTGCGCTGGATTGTCTGCGGCGGTTTATCCAGATGTTTGGGAACGTGGTGAGTGGCATCGCCACCGGGGACTTTGAGCGTATTCTTCAGCGCACTCGCGAACATGCTGGCGTAGAGTCGGATCACCACCTGGGGGTGGAGGATCTTCGGGCGCTGATATCCGAGTATCGAGACCTATACGCCAAGCGCATGGGCCACCCATTTCCCGAGGACCCCAGGGATCAGCTAATCGCCGCCATTGAGGCGGTATTTCGTTCCTGGGATAATCCCCGCGCGGTGGTCTATCGGCGCCACCACGGGATCGCTGACAACCTGGGTACCGCGGTCAATGTGCAGTCTATGGTGTTTGGGAACCTCGGGGACGGTGGTGGTACGGGCGTGGTATTTACGCGTGATCCCGCCAGTGGTGAAGCGCGGCTTTACGGTGAGTATCTGCAGAATGCCCAGGGCGAGGATGTCGTCGCCGGGATTCGTACGCCAAGACCCATCCTGGAGATGAAAGATGTCATGCCCGACGTATATCGGGAGTTAGAACGCATCTCCGGGGTATTGGAGGCGCACTATGGCGACGTGCAGGATATCGAGTTTACCGTGGAAAATGGAGAACTCTTCGTGTTGCAAACCCGCAGCGCCAAGCGTACGCCCACGGCGGCGGTGCGTATTGCGCACGACATGGTCACCGAGGGGGTGATCAACCGGCACGAGGCCCTTCGTCGCGTGAACCCCGAGGATCTTTCCATTCTCCTGCACCCGAGTATCGATGTGTCCGATGAGGAAACGGTTGTTGTGCGGGGGCTCCCCGCGTCCCCCGGTGCTGCCAGTGGGCGCGTCGTGTTCGATTCGGACGAGGCAGAACGTCGTGGTGCCGCTGGTGAGCGGGTGATCCTCGTGCGACCGGAGACGACACCCGATGATATCCATGGCATGGTCGGCGCCCAGGGCATTCTCACCAACAGAGGTGGTATGACTTGTCACGCTGCCATCGTGGCCCGGGGGATGGGGAAACCTTGTGTGGTTGGCTGTGCGGATCTGCACATCGATCTGGCATCGGGCACTGCGCGGGCGGGATCCTTGACCTTGCGGGACGGTGATGCGATTACGATTGAGGGCAGCAGTGGCGCAGTATATGCCGGAGAGATGGACCTCGTGGAACCGGTACTTACCGAGCACTTCCGCACGTTCCTCTCCTGGGCAGATGGAGTGCGTACGCTCGGGATCCGTGCGAATGCTGATACGCCGGAGGATGCGCGTGTTGCACGCGATTTCGGTGCGGAGGGCATTGGTCTATGCCGGACCGAGCACATGTTCATGGAGCCCGGTCGCCTGGAAGCGGTACAGGCGATGATCATGGCCAATAGCGAAGAGGAACGCTGGAATGCCCTCGAGGCCATCCTGCCCCTGCAACGAACGGATTTCGTGGAGCTGTTCCGTACCATGGAGGGTCTGCCCGTGACCATAAGGCTTCTCGATCCGCCGTTGCACGAGTTCCTGCCCGACCTATGGGAATTGCGGGAAGACATTCGCAAGATGCAGGATTCGGGAGCGAGTCGTGCGGACATCGCGATGAAAGAAGAACTATATAGCCGCGCCCAATCGCTGCAGGAATCCAATCCCATGCTCGGCCTCAGGGGTTGTCGGCTCGGCTTGACCAGGCCGGAGATCTACGAGATGCAGGTTCGCGCGATCTTCGAGGCGATGTCCGAGGTGCGTGCGCACGGGATAGAAATCTTGCCCGAAATCATGATTCCCCTGGTCAGTGATGTCCGTGAATTCCGTGAACTGGCCACGATGGTCCGACGGGTGGCTGAAGAGATCGGCAATGTCGGGGCATACCTGGTCGGGACCATGATCGAAGTGCCTCGTGCCTGTGTCACGGCCGAGGCCATTGCCCAAGAGGCAGAGTTCTTTTCGTTTGGCACCAACGATCTTACCCAGACCGTCTTCGGTTTTAGCCGCGATGATGCCGAGGCGAAGTTTATGCACCATTACCTGACGGAGGGAATCTTGCCCGATAATCCCTTCGCCGTTCTCGATGAACCAGGGGTAGGGGTGTTGGTTCGTTCGGGTGTGGAAAGGGGTCGCTCGGGACGGGTCGATCTCAAGATCGGCATCTGTGGTGAGCACGGGGGCGATCCGCGCTCCATCGACTTTTGCCACCGCGTAGGTATGGATTACGTGAGTTGCTCGCCCTACCGCATTCCGATTGCCCGCCTCGCGGCCGCGCAAGCGGCACTACAAGGGCGGGACTAGTACACGGGTTGCATATGGGCTGCACGCTTTCCTTGCTTTTTGGGCGAATTGGCGATGGGTGTCCGGCAGGAGAAGCATGTGGCGGGGGCGAACGATACGAGGGTGATCGAAACAGCTGGGGCGTTTTCGCCCCAGTTTTTCGTGGTCCTTTGGGAATTGATTCGAGGGGGTGCTGGCGATGGCGGGTGATGAAAAGGTGGAACGGGTCAGAGAACTCAGTGATCTCACCGAGATCGTATCCGATTATGTCACCTTGAAGCGCCAGGGTTCGAATCTCGTGGGTTTGTGTCCTTTTCACGATGAGAAGACCCCGTCCTTTTCGGTGTCCCCGGAGCGCCAATTATTCTATTGCTTCGGATGCCAGGCCGGGGGCGACGTATTCACTTTCGTGATGATGATCGAAGGCATGCGTTTTCCCGAGGCCCTCCGGTTCCTCGCCGATCGCGCCGGCGTTGTAATCCCCGCGCATCCTGAGGATGCTGAAGAGATCTCCAGGGATCAGAAGAGGCGTGATTATCTTTATCGTCTGGCCGAATTCGCGACGGGACGTTTCGCAGAAAACCTTGCGGGGAACACTGGTGAGACGGCCCGAGAATACCTCGCTTCGCGGGGTGTGGGCACGGAACTGGTGAAAGCATATCGTTTGGGTTATGCCGAGCCGGGGTGGTCAAACCTCGTCGATAGTCTCAAGCGGGGCGGATGGAGCCTGCGGGCTGCCGAATACCTCGGCTTGGTTCGAAAAGCGGACGCCGGTCACCATTACGATTGGCTGCGCGACAGGTTGATCTTTCCCATTGCAGATGTGCGTGGACGCGTGGTGGCGTTCGCGGGTCGAGCACTCGGTGACGAGAATCCGAAGTACTTGAATTCTCCCGAAAACCCGATATTCACCAAGGGCCGCACATGGTATGGGTTGGATATCGCTCGGGAAGCCATCCGCCGCAGGGATCGGGGGATCATCGTTGAAGGATACACCGATGTTCTTGCCTGCGCTCGAGAAGGTTGGCCAGAAGTCGTGGCGTGCATGGGAACGGCCGTTACGCCGGATCAAGCACGCATGCTCGCGCGATATACGCGGAACGCCTTTGCCGCCTTCGATGCCGACGATGCCGGTGCCCGGGCAGCGCTACGAAGCTTCCGTAGCTTTGCAGCCAGTGGGATCGACCTTAAGGTGATGCGCTTTGGATCAGGAGATCCGGCGGATGTGCTGGCAGGCGAGGATGGAAAGCAGCAGTTTGAAGAGGTTCTTCGCGACGCCGCCGGATATTTTGCCTTTGCATGGGACCAGGTACTCGGTACTTATGACATCGGTAGTGCCCGGGGTAAAGCACGGGCGGTGGCGAGCATGGCCCCGGTATTGGCCGCCGAGGACGACCCGGTGGTGCGTAGTGACTATATTCGCCGTATGGCAGAAGAGTTGCGACTTCCCGAGGAGGCGGTTCGAACCGGATTGCGCCGGGCCC
>PUNF01000042.1 GCA_003552525.1 Clostridia bacterium
ACATCGGGATGCGTCCGCTGCTGGTCAGTGACGGTTGCGCCTCCCTCTGCTATACCGCCCACGGGCAGACTTTCAACCGGGCACCGCATGCGTTGATGCGGGTGCGTTCCGCCGGGGAGCTCCTGACCCTGCTTGCGGACATGGATGCAGACGAACCCGTGCTGGTCTGATCCATTGCGAAATGGGAGCGTATTTTAAGGGCATGCTCTTTCTTGGAGGCGAACACCGCTGAAGAACTTGCCGCGGGGTGAAATGCGCACGCTCATCGCCTATTCCTGGCGACGCTACTTATCAGCGTCGCCGGTGCTATCTACGCACCACTGACACCTTTTCTCCGCGCAGACCTCGGCCTTAGCGAAGTGCAGATCGGTTTTTTGGCATCGGCCAGCCTGCTGGGTGCCATCCTGGCGACCCTACCCGCCGGCACTCTCACCGAGGCTTTGCCCCCGCGGGTTGCTGCGCTGTTTTCGGTGGCCGCTGTTTCGCTGATGACCATTACCCTCTCTCTCGCCGCCGGATTCGTCGCCCTCTTTTCCATTCTCATGGTCAAGGGTGCCGTAGCGCGCCTCATGGAGCCCGCGGTATCCGTCGCGGTGGCCGCGCGATTCCCCGGTCGCAACCGCGGCATGGCAATAGCGGCGGTCGACGCCGGTGCGCCGCTTGGGCAAATGACCATTGCTGCCATCCTGCCCGCGCTGGCCATCGCCCTGGGCTGGCAAACCGCCGTCGTCGCAACCGGATTCGCCACGCTGATGGGACTGCCGGTTCTCGCCCGCATCATGCGTCGTAGATCCAACGCACCCGAGGGATCCTCCCGAACGCGAAGGCCGGCTTCCTACCGCAGTCTCTGGCACCATCGGCAATTCCTCAAGCTCATCGCCGGGCAGGTGGCGTATCGGGCGGTACAGGGGGGGCTCCTGACCTTCATCATCCTGTTTTTACACGAGGCCCGCGGCCTGGATGTCGTATTCGCCGGTATGATGCTTGCCCTCACCCAGGCCTCCGGTGGGATTGCCCGCATCCTATGGGCGTGGTTGCAGGATCGGTTCTTCCACGATAGACGCGCGGTATTCATCGGATACCTCGGCGTCGTTGGTGCCGCCGGCCTTGCCATCCTCGCCTTCCTTCCGCACGATCCTGGGGTGGGGACCGTGGTGTTGGCGGTCGTGCTTGCCGGATCCAGCATACGCGGGATGTGGCCCTCGATGGTCACGGTGGCCACCGAGCTGGGCGAGCGGCGACTCGGTGCGGGGCGATCCACCTCCATTATCATGCTGGCCAGCGCGGCGGGTGCGGTGGGGGGGCCGCCCCTGTTTGGGGCAATCATCGGCACCGCGGGCTACCAGGTGGCCTGGGGATTGTGCGCCCTGGGCATGCTCGTGATGACGATCCTCGTGTACGACATTCGCAGCGTGACCCCCGCTAGCGGATTCTGATGGGTTCGATCCATGGTATCAGTGCCATTTGGCATAGAGAATCCGAGCATACGGGCGAATGAACGAGCAATAACCGAGAACATGGGTGTGCAGGCCGCTGATCCACTAGGCTTTGCTACGCGGGGACTGGAACTTCCTTCGGGTCTCGGATAATATGGGCCTAACGGTTGGATACTGGAAGTATTCAATCGGTGGCAATCAGCCTGAAATTTGGTTTAGCAAATCTGACCTCCCGCGCGTCCTCCCCGGACGTGATGGGATGAGCAGTACCCCCTCCCATAGCACGGCCTTCGGGCCGTGCTACTCTTTGTGTGCCCGGCATGGGCGAATGCTAGGGGGTGCAGCAAGTCCTTTGTGGGCCGTGGCCACGTGGGACCACTAGCCGAAGGCAAGGGTGCCCGCGGTGACGCGGGATCTGAAGGAAGCCGGAGGCAAAACCGCGACCCGAGGAACACCAATCCCCGACCGCCTGTGAAGGGCAGAGCCAGCCTGTCACACAAGATGAATCCCCATGTTGCCCGAAAAAGGTTCCCTGCGAAGATAGGGCGGCTGTGTGGGGAGGTACTCGTTCTTACCTGGAAAGATCTGGCGGATACGTCGGCGGTCAGCCCGTGTCGAGAGGTGCGACTGAGGCGACAGAAGCCCGCGGAGACGCGCGAGCGCGGGAGGAGTGGTTGAGATGGGGAGGGGAGACTTAGCACTGCCAACCGAAAGGCGCAGCCCGATTCGGCTCATGCAGGCGGAGGGAGCAAATCCTTGCGGCAGGATCGAGCATGTATGAGGGTATGGAATCCGCCCGGGGGCGGGACGCATCCGGACAGCAGAAGACGCCCACGGGAGCCGACCCCTCGCAGGGGGGTGAACCCGGTCACACCCGGAGGCAGACTAGGAGCATGCCTCGGCACAATCGGAATCTCCCTCCCGCGACGCAAGACGCAAGGATCACTCCACGCACATGAACCCCCGGATCAGGACCCGCCTGTTCGGTGGGGCTGGGCAGACGGGGGCGAAATGCCTCTCCTACCCGATCGCATTATTCTCCTCCCCAAAGGTTCCCGGACGTGTTCCATCGAAATCCCTCCAATCAGCCCCCGGAAGGGAAGTGGAACCGTGGCGACACATCGAACCTTGCTCACTGCTGGCGCCCTACTGGATGGGAACGGTGGAGACCCCCTGGTAGATCCTATCGTCGTGATCGAAGGAGATCGAATCGCGGATGTCTACACCGGGCCCATCCCGGAGGAAACCGCCGCCGAGATTATCGATCTTGGGACGGCGACCCTCATGCCCGGTATGTTCGATGTCCATGTTCACCTCTTCGGCGTGCGGGGATACAGCCCCGCGGAATACATGATCCATCCCCACGATTTCCGGGTGATGCGCGTGGCGGAAGACTGTCGCAAGATCCTGGATGCGGGCTTCACCTCTGTCCGGGATTGCGGCAGTACCATCGCCCTCTCCGCCGCCCGGGCCATCCGCGAAGGCGTGATCCCCGGGCCCAATATCCAGGCCGCGGGAAAGATCATCACCCAGACCGGTGGACACGGTGACGTGCATTTCTTGCTCGTCGAAATGGTACAGGGTAATCCCGATGCCAGTGCGCGGTTGGCCGATGGGCCCGACGAGTGTCGCCGCGCCGTCCGGGAGATGACCCGCCTGGGCGCGGACTTTATCAAGATCGCCACCAGCGGCGGCGTGGGATCGGAGAAGACCCACCCGCTGGACGAGCGGTATACTGTAGAGGAGATCCGCGTGATCTGCGAGGAAGCCCATCGCTCCGGGCGGCGCGTGGCCACCCACGCCCAGGGTGCCCCCGGTGTGAAGAACGCCCTCGTCGGTGGTGTCGATACGGTGGAACACGGCTATTTCATCGACCAGGAATGCATCGACCTGATGCTGGAGCGGGGTACCCACTTCGTACCCACGCTGGCCCTCATCGAGGTCTTCAAGGCTTCGGTGGAGCGGCCACTCGACATGCCGCCCTGGCGGCTAAAGAAACAACAGGAGTGTATCGTGGCCATGCAGGACAGTTTTCTCGCCGCATACGAGGCGGGTGTTCGCATCGCGACCGGCCCGGACTATTTTGGTGCCCCGATGCGGGCGCACGGTGACAATGCGGATGAGCCTATCGCCATGGTGAAATATGGTATGCGGCCGTCGGATGCCATCGTCGCTGCCACCCGGGCTGGTGCGGAGTGCATGGGCGTGGAGGCAGATCATGGGACCATCGTGAAGGGAAAGATTGCGGACGTGGTTGGTGTGGATGGAGATCCCTTGGAGGATATCGGCCTCCTCAAGAAGGGAATTCGTTTCGTCATGAAGGCTGGGAGCCTGCACCGATTGGATCCCTGAGGTAGGCGTGTTTTTGACCACCAAAGCGAGGGTAAAGATGTTCGTGCTGAAGCATCATCGGATGGGAGAGTGTGATCGTGCACGAGGAAACGAAGATTCCGCAAAGGCCCATACATCCCGATCGGTTACAGAAGATGATGAAGTCCGAATCCGCCCCCATACTCGTCGATGTGAGGGAGCCCGGGGAGTTCGCAGAGGGGCACATACCCGGTGCGGTTTCCATTCCCCTCGGGCAGCTCGATGTAGCGGCCGAGCAACTCGATGCGAATAGGACCATCGTAACATACTGTCGAAGCGGGGTGCGGGGCGGCGCGGCGGCGCGCCTGCTCGCGCGACGCGGTTTTGATGCCAACACACTCGAGGGCGGTTTCTCCGCCTGGCCCTTTGAAACTGCCACCGGACCCGGGGAGGCATTAGTTGCCGGGGACGCCGTCTCCTCGGCCGATTTGATGGCCGTGGCGACGCTTCGCGAAATCCAAGCGATGGAGTTCTACTCCCTCGCTTCGGGGCGCGTCTCGGACACCGGCATCAAGGAAGTCCTCGAGTACCTCGCGGTCATGGAGCGGGGACACATGGATGCCGTGTACGGACGTTACAAGACGCTCATGGCAGACGAGGGTCGGGAAGCGGAATCGCTGGAAACGCTGAAGTCGCGCGCCACGGAGCCCGTGGAGCAGTGGCAGATCCGGGATGGACAGGTGGATGTCGTCGCCCGCAGCTACGACGTGGACATGTCGCTCGAAGATCCCGAGGATGTCTCCGAGATCCTAGACCGTGCGGTTTCATGGGAGTTCGAGGCCTATGACTTCTACCGGCGCTCCTCGGAACTGATCGGAGACGAGGCACTCCGGAGTGCGTTGGTCGACATGGCTTTCGAGGAACGAATCCACGCCAACATGATCCTAAAAGTCATGGGTACGCTGGGAGGCAAATAACGTGAAGTACTTGGTAGAGCGGTTTTCTTCCCCCGGGATCGCCCACCAGTCCTACCTGGTGGGCTCCGGGCGCGAAGCGGCGGTCATCGATCCACGTCGCGACTGGTGGACCTACACCGATCGGGCCGCCGCGTTGGGCATGCAAATCCAATACGTGTTCGAGACCCATCGTAACGAGGACTACGTGATCGGTTCCTCCGACCTGGCGCGTGAGACGGGCGCCCGCGTCTTCCACGGGGGCGAGTTGGACTTCGCCTACGGGGAGACGGTAAGCGACGGCGATACCTTCTCGCTGGGAGCACTGACCGTGCGCGCGTTGGCCACGCCGGGCCATACCCCGGAGAGTTTCTCCTATGCCCTGGTACATCCCGACGCCGGGGAGGAGGCCGTGGCCGTGTTCACCGGCGATGCCCTGTTCGTCGGGGAGGTGGGTCGGACCGATTTCTATCCCGATCGGGCCCGCGAACTGTCCGAAGCGCTGTACGATAGTATTCACGAGAAAATCCTGCCCCTGGGTGACGGGACCATCCTTTACCCCGCCCACGGTGCCGGTTCCGCCTGCGGCAACAGCATATCCGATCGCAATGATAGTACCCTCGGGCTGGAGCGACGGCAAAACCGGTTGTTGTCCCTCGACAAAGAGGCGTTCGTCCAGCACAAGCTGGGCGAGGTCTTGACCATTCCACACTATTTCCGCCTGATGGAGGTCTACAACCTCGAGGGCGGACCGCCATTGTCCAGTATGCCACGGCCGTACCCCCTCTCGGTCGGGGATTTCCGCGACCGCATGGAGGATGGGGCATACGTCCTGGATTGTCGCTCGCCGGTGGCGTTCGGGGGTTCGCACATCCGGGGCGCTTTCAGCCTATGGCGCGAGGGCGTGGCGTCGTTTGCTGGATGGATCCTTCCTCCCGGTGACGCCCGGATTCTCCTGGTGTTGGACGATACGACGCAGCTGGAAGAGGTGACCCTGGCGCTGGCTCGCATCGGGTTCGACGGGGTGGAGGGATATCTCGATGGCGGAATCCAATCCTGGTACAGCGCCGGGCTCCCCTTGGAGTCCTCGGGGTTGATGGGAGTTGATGCCCTCAAGGAGCAGGTAGAGCGCGATGCCATCGAGGTACTGGATGTCCGCCGGGCCAATGAGCGGGAAGGCGGTTACATTCCCGGATCACGCTGGATTTTCACCGGCGAACTCCCGGAGCGCGTGGATGAAGTGCCCAGAGATCGCCCCGTCGCCGTCGTGTGTAACGTCGGCAATCGGGCCAGTCTGGCGACCAGTGTGCTCCTGCGCGCGGGGTTTGACGAGGTTTACAACGTCTTGGGTAGCATGCGTGCCTGGAACGGAAAGCAATATCCCCTGGAATACGACGAATAATCTCACCCAAGAATAGACCCCTTGTATTGTGTCGTTCATGTCCGACCAGAAGCGGCGGGATCCCGAGAGGGTTCGGCCGTTTCTGTTTGCAGGAGTTTTGGCCCAAGGCTGGAATCGAATTCATTGATCAGTATAAGGAAGAAGGCGAGGAAGGCGGGGTACGGACGTGCACGAAAGGCAGAGGGTGGACCTCATCATCACCGGTGCCGATGTCATGACGATGGATGGGGAGAA
>PUNF01000182.1 GCA_003552525.1 Clostridia bacterium
CGCCGCGACCAAGGCCGAATACTCTCCGAGACTCAGGCCCGCCACATAGGTGGGATCGGCCTCGACCGCATCGGCAAATACCCGCCAAACCGCAACGCTAACGGTCAAGAGGGCCGGTTGCGTATACTGGGTTAGGTCCAGGATGCCGTCGGGATCCTCGAGCACCAGCTTCTGGATATCCCATCCAAGCGATTCGGAAGCCTCATCGAATACCTCTCGCGCGAGGGCGAATTCATCTAGGAGTGGCTTCCCCATGCCCACGTACTGTGCACCTTGGCCGGGAAACACGACCGCGTATTGCTCGTTCATCGGCTCAATCCCTCCATCATCGTCGATCGCCATCGTCCAACCAGCGAAGTACCGTCGCGCCCCAGGTCAGCCCTGCACCAAAACCCACGAGCAATATGTTGTCGCCGGCCGCGACCCGCCCATCCTCCCAGGCCTCCGCAAGGGCGAGGGGAATGGAAGCGGAGGAGGTGTTTCCGTATTCCTGTATGTTCATGACCACCCGGTCCAGGGGGAGCCCCAGGCGCTTCGCCGATGCCGTGATGATGCGGTGATTCGCTTGGTGCGGTATGTACAGGTCGATGTCGTCGCGATCCAGGCCGGCCCGCTGGGTGGATTCCGTCGCGGAATTCCCCATGGCACGCACGGCAAATTTGAATACGTCAGAACCACTCATGTGGATATAATGGAGCCGATCACGTACGGTTTCCTCACTCGTGCCCATTCGGCTCCCGCCAGCGGGCATGTTCAGGACGTCGCCCCCGGCGCCGTCGGAACCGAGGACGTGAGAGAGGATGCCCGTTCCGGCTCGACAGGGTCCCACCACCGCCGCACCCGCGGCATCACCGAATAGCACGCACGTGGCGCGATCCTCCCAGTCGGTGATGCGGGTGAGGATCTCCGAACCGACCACCAGGGCCCGTCGATACGCACCACTCGCGACCATCTTCTCCGCCACGGTGATTGCGTAGACAAAGCCCGTGCAGCCCGCTTCTAGGTCGAATGCAGCGGGCTTATTCGCACCGAGCCGATCCGCCAACAAGCAGGCAGTGGCCGGGAAGAGCATGTCCGGGGTCACGGTTGCCACGATCACCAGATCGACTTCCTCGGCAGCGACATCGGCGTTTTCCAGGGCCTGGCGCGAGGCCCGATATGCCAGGTCCGATGCCGCCTCATCCGGGGCTGCGATGTGGCGCCGTTCGATGCCGGTGCGCGTCCGAATCCACTCGTCGGTGGTATCGACCATGGCCTCCAGATCGGCATTCGTCAATACCCGCGCGGGCACTGCGCGGCCTACGCCCCAGATCCCGGCGCTAGGCATTCCTGGTGTCGTCTCCATTCGGTACCTCCTCCAGAGCGTTCTCAATCAACCCGGTCACATCCCCTTCAACTGCACGGAACCCTACTTCTAGCGCGCTCGCGATGGCCGGGGCGCTGGCGTTGCCGTGACACTTGATCACAGGACGAAGCACGCCGAGCAGCATCGCGCCTCCGTAGGCCTGGTAGGCGTATCGGCGGAATTCCCTCTTGAGGGCGGAGCCGGCGAACATGCCCCCAAAGCGCGAAAACCATCCCGAGCGAATCCCCCGACGCGTCAACTCGCGAAAAGCATCACCGGTTCCCTCGAAAGCCTTGAGCACCATGTTTCCGGTAAAGCCGTCCGTGACGACCACATCAAAACCTCCACCGAGCAGATCGCGGGCCTCGATGTTGCCCGTGAAAGAGGCATCCTCCCCGCCATCCCACTCCCGCAGGAGCGGGAATGCCTCGCGACGCAAACGGTCACCCTTGCTGGGTTCCGTTCCAATATTCAAAAGGCCCACGCGGGGGCGCGGCTTGCCCATCACCGTCCGGGCATAAACACTTCCCATGATGGCATATTGCACCAGCGTCCGGGGTTTAATATCTACGCCGGCACCGAGGTCTAACATGACCAGGTCCCGATGATCGAGCGTGGGAATGACAGAAGACAATCCCGGCCGGTCGAAACCCGGGATCCGCCCCACGAGAATCACGGCACCCGACATGAGCGCACCCGTGTTACCCGCGCTGACGAGAAAATCGGCGTCGGCATTGCGGAGTGCAGTGAGCCCACGTACCATCGATGAGTCCTTCTTCTGCCGGATCGCACGCACGGGTTCATCCCCGGGCGTTACGACTTCAGAGCAGTCCACGATGGTCAAACCACGTACCCGCGTGCCACCGACCGCGGCGCGCAAATCCGCCTCGGGCCCTGCTATCGCGATTTCGGCCTCCGGATGACGACGCAGGAAGCGGCGAGCGGCCTCCACGAAAGTCTCGGGCCCGTTATCCCCGCCCATGGCGTCGAGTAATGCCTTCATACGACGGCCTCTACATCACGCTTTTGGGTCTCGGTATTGACCACGAATTTCCCGCGGAAGACCTTGTCTTCACCGACCGTGGTCTCCACGAGCACAACGGACTCATTCGGAGCACGGGAACGCAGGACTTCCGCACGGGCGAGCAGACGTTCCCCGGCCGTGACCGGTCGCTTGAATTTGGCGTTGGAGAGGCCGGTGATGGCACGATCCGAATCGATGACGGCGAGGGCGAGTGAGTCCGCCTGGGCAAAAATATAATGGCTTCGCACGAGCCGCGTCTTTGAAAAAGCCATTGCGGCATCGGTGGTAAGGACCGATGTGGCATTCCGTCCAAGGTCCAGTGTCATCAGTTCACCGACGATCTCCCCGGAACCGATCGCACGAACCAGCGCGTAGTTGTGTTCCGCCAAGGCACGCGTGCGCTCGCGTACGTCGGGAATCTGCAACACGGAACGATCCAGCCGAATGGTCTGTATACTGACCCCAAAATGGTCGGCCAGCTCTTCGTCTGTCAGGAATGGGTGCTCCTTGAGCAGTTCCTGCAATGACGCCCTTCGATCTGCCTTATCCACGGGACTCCCCTCTAGAAACCCATTAGAACCAAGTACTAGTAGTAAGTATTAATGATCCCGCCCGCGATTGCAACCCCACCGAAGAACTCGGCTTCATGGCACCCCGGACCCCGGTCACCGACGGCCCTGATACCGATCTCAACGGGCCCAAGCGCGTCAAAGGCTACGATGCATGATCCGCTCGTAGGGTTCGAAGAGCGCCTGGAAAAGATCCATGGCGTAGCGATCCGTCATTCCCGCCAGGTGATCACACAGGAGCCGACGGCGCAAGGCCTCGTCGCCTTCAGCCAGGCGCCATTTCTCCCATGTGGCGGGGTGTAGCATCCTCGGCGTTTCCCAGAAGGCGTCGAAGAGATTTCGGAGGATCATCCGTCCCTTTTGCACTTGTCGCAGAACCCTTGGATGGTGATAAACGGCATCGAACAACCACTGTCGCAGCATCTCGAGCTGCTCCGCCATGGGTGCTGAAAGCGCAATCGTCGTCTCGTCACGATTCACTACGTCCTCCATACACTTCACGTTCCAGCGGCGGATGTTCCCCCGGGTGGTCTCAATGACGTCAACGCTGAATACCTCGATAAGGTGGCGAACGAGCCGCCGCATCCACATGTTCTCCCGGGCGATTCGGTCGGCGACTCCGTCCACCTCTCCGTCAGCGCGCTGCACCCCCTCTTCCACGACCGGGATCGTGCAATCCCGAACGGCACCTACCGATAGCAAACCCGCGTTGATGGCATCATCGAGATCATGGGTACAATACGCAAGCTGATCTGCGACATCGACAACCTGCGTCTCCAGGCCAGGGCGACGGCGCCGCGAGAACTCCGCGGGTAGCGCGGGATCGTCGAAAGGCGTGCTATGGCGCGCCATGCCCTCTCGGGTCTCAAAACAGAGGTTCAATCCCGGAAACCCAGGATACCGCATCTCCAGCTTGTCCACGATGCGCAAGCTTTGGAGGTTGTGCTCGAAGTTCTGTCCCCCCTCGGCCATGATTTCATCCAGGGCTTCTTCGCCCGCGTGCCCGAAAGGAGGGTGTCCCAAGTCATGGGCATATGCAATGGCCTCGACCAGGTCCTCGTTTAACGATAGCGCCCTAGCCAGCGTCCGCGCGTGTTGCATCACCTCGAGGCTGTGCGTCAGGCGTGTACGGTAGAAGTCCCCTTCGTGCACGACGTACACCTGCGTCTTGTACTGTAGGCGACGAAATGCGGTGGAATAGATGATGCGGTCCCTGTCGTGCTGAAATGGCGTACGGTAGGGATCCGTGGCATCTCCATCGTCGTAACGCCGCCCCAGGGTTTCCTTCGAACGGGCCGCATACGGCGCCAGGCCCTGTTCGACGGTGTAGGGATCACCGAGAAAAGTCCTTTCCTTGTCCAGCGCGGTCGGCGCCACCTGGCGGGGTGGCCACCTCCCCCCTTTCTTCTATATTATGTTCGACCTGGTGAAGAGGTTCTTCCCGGCTCGGTTTCCTTCCTGCCGGGGACCGACCGAGGGGCACCTTTCGCATCCCCGGTCATGCTTTTGCCCCGGCAGGGCAAGTTCCGTGGTCAGGCCACCGAAGAAACATGCTCCCTTGATCCGGCGGGCGATGATCGACAAGGGCGAACATCCTCAAAGGACGTGCACCCAAGGATTGTGATCACCGTAGGAGGCCGAAACGAGACCGCGAAGCAGCGCGTGTTCCGCTCGGGACAGAGCGGGATCCCTGGATAGGATGGAACGCGCCACGCGGGCACTGTCGACCATGGTTGGCAGTCGCGTCGCGAATTCGGGTTGGCGAAACGGTGGCTTACCATGCTGATCGCGAGAGAAGAAGTCCCCCATTCCCCTTCGCTTGAGGTCCATGCGCGCAATCTGCATCCCATCATCAGTCGATTCGAGGGGTCGAAGGGTATCGAGATATTGTGCCTGCGACGGTAGCGCAACAAAGAGGGCCCGTCGCCCATCTCGACCGATGCGCCCACGCAATTGATGCAACTCCGTGAGGCCAAACCGTTCGGCCGACTCCACGATCATCATCCGCGCGCGGGGAATATCCACGCCCACCTGTATCACATTCGTGCACACCAGGACCTGGATGTCGCCGGCGGCGAAGCGACGCAGGCGTTTCGATCGTTCATCCGTCTCGACCTGCCCATGCACGGAATCGACCGATATTTCCGGGAAACGTTCTCCAAGGAGGCGTGTCCAGTGACTCGCCGAGGCCACTCCATCCGCCGATCCGCCGCAGATGACGGGACAAACGACGAAGACGCCCACACCGTGAGCGGCCTGGCGCATTGCATGGGTATACACGTCATCCCGTTTCGATGGATCCTTGACGCGCGTGGTTACCCGGCGAGGCGCCTGCGGCCAACGCGCGAGTGTGCTGACCGAAAGATCACCCCACAGCGATCGCGCAAGGGTCCGTGGAATCGGCGTAGCCGACATCAATAGGATATCCGGCCGAGGGTTTGCCCGCTCGATAAATTCGCGCTGGGATACGCCGAATCGTTGCTGCTCATCGATCACCACGAGCGTCCCTTCACCCACTTCGCTGCCGATCAGCGCCTGGGTTCCCACCACGACGGGTGCTTCGGTGGGGGAATCGCCGGCGGCATAGCGGGCGACGTCAACCCCGAGGGGCGCGAGGGACTCCGAAAGCGTATTAACGTGTTGGTCCGCGAGAATACGGGTGGGAACGAGCCATATCGCGCGACCGCCGCTCTCCACGGCGCGAAGTGTAGCCCAAATCGCCACCACGGTTTTGCCGGTAGCGACATCGCCCTGCAGCAGTCGATACATCGCAGACTTTGCCACCATATCTCGTCCGATGGCGTCGATGGCCGTCTCTTGCCCACAAGAGAGGGAAAAAGGGAGCGAACGAAGGTACCTGCGAGTAAAGGCGGAATTGCCACCCTGGTGGGCAAATCCAGGCAGGGAACCCTGACGCAACGAGCGCAACGCAAGTTGGAAGACCAGCATTTCCAAGTAGCCGAGGGCCCTCCGGGCGGCTTCACCCTGCTCGGGCCTCTTTGGCCGATGGATTGCGTGGAGCAGCTGCCGCAGATCACGATGCCCGAGGGTTCGGGCCACTTGCCCCGGGAACGTCCATCCCTCGTCCGGGAGGCGCTGCAATGCATCATCCATAAAGCGCGCGATGGTGGACGAGCGAATCTTGGCGGACGCTGGATAAATCGGGCGCACTTCTCCCCGAAAGCCCGGCTGGACGCTCGAGGATGATATTTGCCCATCGCCGTCTTCCGTCCATGCTCCGTGTAGGATGAGTTCATCACCACGCCGGAGGCGATGCTCGAATCCGCGACGTCCGTACACGACGCCGAGCGCCGATTCTTGACCGCACCGGATGGTCATAATCGTGGCAGGGGGGCGCCTGCGGCGGACTTCGAGTGACTC
>PUNF01000099.1 GCA_003552525.1 Clostridia bacterium
GGATCTGTTCCATCTCAGGGTCCAGCGCGTCCTCAGCATCCTGTACCAACTGCTCGGCTTCTTCGCTTCCAGGGTCGAGTTCAAACGCCTCCCTTGCCAGTTCCAATGCTTCTTCATGGTTTTGCCTGTCCATCTCCTCTTTTGCTTCCTCTACCAGCTTTGCTGCTCTGCGCCTTCTCATCTCTCCCTCTACCCGCAGCTGTTCCCTGTATGCTTCGAGCTTTTCTATCTCTTCCAGTTCAGCTTCGATTTGCTCTACAACCTCTTCAAGGTCCTCCCCGAGCGCCTCGTCAACCTGGCGTTCCACTGAGAACAGCACAATGTCATCTACTTCGGTCAGCTCAACGGCCGCTTTCACACTCATCAGCTCTTTCTTTGCGCCATAAAGCTCGTTTTCTTCAAGCATTTGTTCCGCGGCATCTGCTGCTTCCAGGACCTCTTCCTGTGCCTCAGGACGTGCTACCGCCACCCTCATTTCGTGAATGGTCGGGGGCTCCTCATTCCCGGCGTAGCCTGCAGCGCTTGCTAAAATGAGAAGGCTAATGCAACAGAAAACGGTTGTTGGTAACAAAACATTTCTGATTTTCGGGCACCTTTGCATTTTTTTCTTCCTCCCACTCTTGATTACAATGTCTATTTTATAACTCTTATCACTTTTGCATGCCTTTAGTTAAAAAAAAGTGATTGATTGCATCACAGCTGCGAAATCGTATATATCCAGTGAACCTCCGTTTACACCGGGACTGACCCGGTGGAAGAATTGCCAGAAATAACTTAGTTTACTGAAGACTTACCCGAAACCAACGCTATTCAGAAAACGAGCACTTCCTGACTGACCTAACAGGCCTCTATAGGGATGGCCATTCTGGGCCGAATATTCCCCATTCCATCGCGAAATCATTGTATACAAAAAAGGACTGCATGTCAATAGCTTATGAATGCTCGGCATAAAACCTTGTATTCTCGTATTGTTCTTCGAGCTCTTCAAGTATAGTCCGTAGTGTTTCCAGGTCCTCTTCATAATAGGCGTCTGTTGCGCGTCTGTAAAGAAGCTCTGCTCTCCGCTCTACACGTTTCAGCTCTGAACCGAGGTTGTTTATCTGTCTTTGAAAATCCCGCATCTCTTCATAGTGGCGACTGCCTTGCGCTTCTGTAACCATTTTGTCCGCCTCTATATATTCGCCTTTATTTATAAGCTCTTCTATCTCGTCTAATATCGACTCCGCTTCAGCTCTCGCTGCTTCTTCTTTTGCAATCGCTACTTTGCCAGCCAGCTCCCGGACCCGGTCGTTAAAATTCTCATAGCTACGGGTATATACCGTCCTCTCCCGCAACCTTTCCAATCTCTCTTCCACATCTTCCAATTGCCCGGCCTCCAGCCAATCTTCTCCTTCCTCAAGCAATGCGACAGCTTCTCCGTGTTGCTCTTCAGCTTCCTCCTTTTCCGATTCAAGAACAGCCAGTTTTTCTTCATACATCTCGCCCAACGATGGTATGGCGTTATAGTTTCTTGCCCACTCTATCCGTTCAAGTAATAATTCAGCGGTTTCGAAATCCCACTCCGAAGCTTTTTTTCCCACCGAATAAAGTATGATTTCGATGTCTTCGGTCTTTTCCTCCACAGATCTTTCAATACGTGCTTGACGGCTTACTCTGGCAGAGAGCTGCGATACCCTGTTGCGAACTTCAGCAAGTTGCGGATACGTTTCAAGTGACCGTGTCGACTCTATTTTATCTTCAGCCTGATCCAGTTCGCCTCTCTGCAGGTGCTCCTCAGCTTCATCAAGTAAGGCCCGGGCATCGCGTCTGTCAAGAGCCTTCTGAATCTCGGATCCAAGGCGTTGGACTTCGTTTCTTACATTGCGTTCTGTAGCATACAGGTGTGTCTCCCTCAGGGTTTCTACCTGTTCGGAAGCTGCCTGGAGCTCGCCGTCCTCAAGTTTCCTTTCGGCTGTCATGATGCTATGAACAACGAAAACACGTCCTGCAAAATCTCTTTCTAACCGGAATTCATCTTCGGCGAGTTCGATGACCTCAAGCCCATATTCACCAGCCTGCGTCATGTTATCTTCAGCAAAATTTCTTGCACAGCCAAGGTAAGCTTTATTAATCGCCTGTTCCTTTTCCGCTTGCCCGATTTGCGCGCCAAGCTCCTCTTCGTCAGGCATGCCGGCAAGTTTTTTGTCCGGCGAATAAACATCAAGCAAAGCGTTTTCTGCGTCTGAAAGTTCAGGTAAAAGTTGTTCAAACGGAACTGGTTCTAACTCAGCATTTTTTATTCTCCCGAGAGCTTTCAGACTTTTCTCCGTATCATGCGCTTCAGCCGCTTCTTCCAGCTCCTGTTGTGCGGTTGTAATTTCCTCCCATTCGCGCGCTACTTCCAGTATCTTTTGCACATTTTGATCATCTTCTTTCTCCCTCAGCAGCCTTCTGTTCTCCGAAACCCGCTTCGCAACAACCGGGAAGGCATTTCGTTCCAGCGCCATAGTGCATTTCTGCACTATAATTCTGCTCTTTAGTCCCCTGGCCACCTGCTCAAGCTCTCCGGCCTCTTCCAGTTTGCCCGCTTTTCTCAGGCGGAGGGCTTCATCCAGCAGTTCATGGGCTTCTTCAGTTGTTTCCTGCACAGCAAGCAATTCTTCCTCCTCAACCCTGCGTATATCTTCATCTATGTTATCGAGACGGTTCGCAGCCCATTCCCTTTTCTCCGTATCAAGTCGATCATCTTCGGCAGCGGTTTCGAGATACCCCCGAGCGGCGTCGTAAGCCCCATACTCGACCCAGAATCTTGCCATATGATATGCCATGGTTGCAGGAAGGTGTGAGATTTTTCCGGTCGCATCCTCTTTTCGTCTGGCAATCTCCTCTTCTACAGCCGGAGGCAGCTTGTTTTCCAGAGCTTCGAGGTAGGATCTGAGCGCATGAAGCTTGTCTTCAGCCGGTATCTTGTTTTCAGTAATAAACTCAACAGCCTCACGATATTTGCCCAGGGCTGCCATCACTTCGTTTTCATCGAGAAGATCTTCTGCTCTGGCCATTGAGTTTTCAATTTTTCGAAGAGTCTCATCGGTTTGTGCAAGCTCCCTTTCTATATTCTCTCCCAAATTGCTTATTTGTCTCAACTCGGCTTCGGTGAAAAGCATTTTATCCGCGTCGTCAATCAATTCATATAATTCACCAGCAATGTATATCCTGTCAGCTTCGAATTGTCTGATAGCCTGGTCTGCAATTACCAGGTAACGTCCGCGTTCAGAATCCGCTGTTATGTGATATGTTTCTTCTATCGTTGCCCTGATTTCACTTTTCTGTTCAAGTTGTCCTTCAGAATATACCAGTTCATTATCCTCGACAAACTCCCGTGCCTTTTCAAGCGTTTCCCTGGCCTTTTCAACCTCTTCTTCCATCGCATACCCGTAAGCTTCTCCGAGTATCTTGTCGAGCTGGTCATAGGCTTCCAGACGGGCTTCGGCCGAATCTGAGACTTCCCGGATATCTTCTTCGAGTTCAGCTACTTCAGGGTGTTCTTCCGGGTCATGTAATGTTAATGTTTCGCGGGCGTATGCAAGCTCGGAAAGAGCCCCTTCAAGTTGCGTTCTTGTGCGGGCAGTTCTTGCCAGTTCAACCGCTTCCTCGGCATCGTAAATGGCATCTCTGAGCCGCATTAGCTCAAGTTCGACAAGTGCTTCGCGTGTTCTCTCAATCCTGCGTTGTCTGACCTGAGCGCGCGCCTTTTCCGCTTTCGACGCTGCCCTTGACGCCAGGTCATCGCGCAAAGTGATCTGTGCATCCGCTACGTCCTGGAATTTCTGTGCTGCTCTCCCGGGTTCTTCAGCCTCCATAAGAGCTTCTGCTTCACTGTATTTCGCTTCAAATTCGTCCAACACATCTGATGCTTGTCTCTGGATGCTATCCGCTTTTTCCTCCTGGCGCGGGGGCAATTCCACATCTAACTCTCTATACCGTTCGATGCCATCAGTTGCTTCCGGATAATCACCGGCCTCAAATGCCGCATCCGCTTTTGTCAATATGTTATAGGCCTCCTCCGTGCGTGCCAGCAGCTCCTTAGCCGCGGCATGTTCGGAACGGACATCTTCACTGATTTCGTAAGCAGGATGATTTTCTAAGTTTTCAAGCAACTCTGCAGCAGCTTCGAATTCCAGAGTCCGTGTTTTATTTTCGGCAATCTCCAGTACCTCAAAAGCTTCTTTCTCCTGGTGTGCGAGGGCGCTTTCATGACGAGCATCTTCAAGTTTAGACAACAGAGATGCCGTTTCCTCCCGCAGTTCCTCTTTCTCATGATAAGCCGGCTCGGCCTCAACTTCGCCTAAAAGCGCTGCCGCCTGGTCGAAATTCTCCGATTCTATTGCGCTTTCGGCTTCTTTGAGCATTTCTTCCGCTTTCTGCCTGGACCTTGCCTGCTGCATCCAGCGGTCCCTTGCACTTTCCAAATCTTCAGAGACTGTTTCAGTCCGATTCTGAATGGCCGGCAATATGGCATATAATTCATCGCTACGGACCTGGCCTAAACGTGACTGAGCCACTGCAAAATCGTCTTTTTCAATCGCCTCTTCAGCTTCATCGAGGAGCTGTGTCAACTTTGACTTGCTTTCCGCCAGCATTTCACCTTCCGATTCGATCTTGTCCTCTATCCGAGTTGCTTCAGAACGGACTCCTTCATCAATATCGTAGGCGATCGATTCTTTTACCTGGAGAAGCAGATCTCTGGCAGCGTCGAGTTCATATTCTACTGTTTTATCCTCTGCATCAGACAGCATTTGCGTGGCCGCCTCAACGTGCCGGCCGGCCCTGTCCTCAAGTTCCACCAGCCGACTTGCAAGATCACGCGTCCTTTCTCTTATTGGCACCTTTTTCTCGTAAGAGTCAAGCAACATGACAGCGTCAATGTAATCCCACGCTTCTTCATAGCTGTGTTTCTCCACATTTTCCGTTGCAGCACGGAGTGCGCTTTCGGCATCCTCTATATCTTCGGATGCGTGTGAACGGGTCGTTTCGAGAGTTTCTTTTCGTTCAGCAACCGCGCCTCTAAGTGCCGGCAAGGCTTCTACAACACCCATGTTTTCGGTTTCTCTCAGAAGGCTTTCAGCCTTTTCAAATTCCCACAAGCCAATAGCGTCGTCAACCTCACTAAGGTTTTGTTCTGCTTTATCCCTGTGATCTGTAATCTCGGCAGCTTTTGTTATCATTTCATCTTCCAACAGTGCTACTTCATGTCGGTAATCAGGCAGTCGATCATAGGCTTCTTTATTTCTTATGCGTCGAATTGAATCCCGGGCTCCGGATATGCGCCATCTTTCAAGTGACTCAAAGCCCGTTTGGAGGAGCTCTTCTATCTGCGAGGTTTCTTCCTCGTAAGTTTCATTAGCCTCTGCAAGCCTGGATTCAATGTCGCTGACTTCTTGCGCAAGGGCGGGCAGTTTATCGTAAACATTCGCTTCCCTTACGATGTCAAGCAGTGTTGCGGCATCGTCAAAAAGCCAACTATCAACCTTGTTTTCGGCAAGCTTAAGTATGTCATCAACTTCGGCGCGCTGTTCGGCCAGATCGCCGGCTTCCCCCGCTCTTGCGGCGGCGCGCCGCTGCAGCCCTTCCCGCAGCGTAATCTCCGCCTCTGCGATCTCCCGGAATATCTCGGCTGCCTCGGCAAATTCCCCGGCCTCAAAATGTGTATCTGCCTCGTCAAAGAGCGCGTCGTAGCGGTCGAGAGCCTCAGAGGCGGCCTCATACATGCTCTCGGCTTCTTCATCGAAGCGCTGCGCCACTTCGGCATCCACCTCGCGGTAACTCTCCACACTGGAGATCACTATCGGATAGTTTCCCGCCTCGTATGCGCTGGAGGCCTCTTGCCAGAGTCTTTTAGCCTCCGCCGCTATTTCGGCACGTTCGCTGTAGTCAGCATGCTGCTCTCTGACATCTTCACTGATTCTGTACGCTTCACTGTCCTGGAGTCGCTCAAGCAGCTCCACGGCGGCGGAGACCTCTAACTCTTCCAGTTTCTCCCCCGCTCTTTCAAACACCTGCCTTGCCTCCTCTTCGTAGCCCGCCAGGAGCGCTTCAGAGCGTTTCTCCTGCAGCTCTTCCTGAAGCGAGTTGGCTTCCTGGCGCAGCTCCGGTATTTCAGCATAAGCCGTCTCAGCCTGCGCCTCCTCAAGCAACGCCTCTGCCTGTGCGAACTCTTCGGCCTCTATAGCGTCGCTTGCCTGGTCGAGCAGGTTATCCAACCGCCCGGCGGATGCCTCCAGGACATCCCGGTCGCTCAGGGCGGCCGTCAGCTTCTGCTCCAGTTCCGCCGCATGTTCA
>PUNF01000163.1 GCA_003552525.1 Clostridia bacterium
CCGTGTCGACGATACTGGTTCTCGCAGGGGCTGTCATGGCGACACTCGGTACGAACGTTCTTCGCGAATGGATGAGCCTGTGATCGCTTGGGAACAGCGGTCGCACTCTCGCGCTCGCTTGTATGAGAGAGGAGTCAAGTCCAGATGAAAACCACTGAGGCTCCGATGTTCATCGGAACCGTGATGGGGATCATACTCATACTCGAGTACTTCCTCAACATCCCGGTCCTTAGAACCATCGGATCAAACCTCCGGCAATGGGGCATCATCGTCGCGGCTTTCGCGCTGATGCTGGCGGCGATTAACCTCATTCGCATTCACCTTATGACACTGTCCGAGTCAAAAGACACAGAGGAGCGCATCTTCTCTTTGATCCTATTGGCCGGTCTATTCAGTATTGCGATTTCCGGCGTATTCATGACGCAGGAGAGCCCGATCTTCCGGTTCTTATTCGATAATATGGTACAACCCCTAGGCGCAACGATCTTTTCAAGCCTGATCTTCTTCATCGTATCGGCATCCTTCCGTGCCTTCCGTGCACGCAACCTGGATTCCACGCTCCTATTGGTCGCCGGCGTCCTGATCATGCTGGGCAAGGCACCGGTCGGAGAAGTCATCTGGGATCAATTCCCTGCTATCGCCGTCTGGATCGAGGATTACCCCAACCTAGCAGGAAACCGCGGTATTCTCATCGGGACGGGTGTGGGGACCGTCGCACTGGGTCTCCGCATTCTTACCGGCCTCGACCGCAGCCACCTCGGTGGCCAAATTTGATGAGAAGGGAGCGTGAATCCTCGTGTTTGATCGTTTAGTTAACCTAGACCGGAGAATCCTATACGCCATCATCTTCGTATTAATCGGGTTTCCGCTTATTAGTCCGATCGGCCTGCCGATCTCCGTGTCGTCCATGGTCGTCGCTGCCTACGAGGTCGTCGACAGCCTCGAAGAAGGCGATGTCGTGGCCTGGTCCTTCGACTATACGGTAGGTGGCGGTCCCGACTGTCACCCCCACTCGGAAGCGGTTTGGCAACACTTCTTTGACAAGGGAATCCGCGTTGTGGCGGTTTCGTTCGTCCCCGAAGGTGCCCAGTTCTCTCGTGAGCTGGTCATGCTATGGGAAGAGCAGGGCAAGGTTTACGGCGAAGACATGATCGATGTAGGCTTCATTGCCGGCTTTGAGACCGGCATCGGTGAATTCGTCGGGAACCCAACCGGAGCCTCTCCGACATGCGTTCGCGGAACCCGAGTGGCGGATCACCCCATCATGGAAGGCATCGATGACGTCGACGATTTCGCCCTGGTCGGAGCCATCGCGACAGGCGCTCCCGGCCCCTTTGAGTGGGTACGCCAGCTCGCGGGCTACCGTGTTCCTTACCTCCCCGGCGTGGTAACGGTAATGGGCCCACAGACCATTCCCTATTATGAGTCCGGACAGGCCGTTGGCCTGCTGATGGGGCTCCGCGATGCCGCGAGTTACGAGGTATTGATGGAGCGTCCCGGGATGGCCACCGCGGCAATGGATAGCCAGTCCTTTGCACACCTGTTCATCATATTGCTCGTCGTCCTGGGGAATATCATCTACTTCACCCAGCAGCGCCGAGAGGCCGACAACCAATAGGTAAGGAGGAGTAATCGTGAGTACTGATCCTGGAATATGGGTCGCGGGTATTCTTACACTACTCGCATACAGCTTCCTATATAAGGACAACAAGCTATACCAGGCCACAGAGCACCTCTACGTCGGCCTCGGTGCCGGATACACCCTCGTTCTCGGGTACGAAAACGTGGTCCGTTCTGGCTGGAATCCGATCATTGAAGGGGAATGGTGGTTCATTCTTCCCATGCTCTTGGGGCTCATGCTGTTTGGGCGTTTCTCCCCGGGGACACGTTGGATGAGTTACTATCCCATGGGTGTAATCGTGGCGATCGGCGCCACGCTCGCCCTGCGTGGTGCCATCCCCGCGAACATCACCGGCCAGCTGAGTGCCACCATGATTCCGCTCAACACTGTAAACAACGTTCTCCTTGTCCTCGGTACCCTGGCGACTCTCACGTTCTTCTTCTTCACGCTAGGTGCCATCACGAACCGAAACAGCCTGCTCTTTAAGTTCAGTCTGCTCGGGCGCTGGACGCTAATGGTAGCGTTCGGTGCTGCTTTCGGAAATGCGGTCATGGGGCGTACGTCCCTGCTCATCGCCCGCATCCAGTTCATACTTCAAGACTGGCTCGGCATTATCGGAACGGGTCTATAGAGCCCGCGGTCAATGCAAAATGAAGTGGGGGCGTCGTATACGACGCCCCCACTTGTCTTTCGAGGTCTTCTAACCGAAAGATTTAGCTACTGCTTGGACTCCAACCGGGAATCCTCCCTATTCTACTTCATCCCTGGCCAGGCGACGCAGGTGGTTCCAGTTCCTATCCACTTCCTCCTGAATCTCTTCCAGAAGATGCTTATTCTCTTCGCGGAACAGGTGGCGGAAGCGGCCCTGCGGTTTCATCCACTCTTCAATGGGCTTCTTTTCCCGGGGACGATAATTGATACTGTACTCGCCATCCTCCACTTCGAACAGCGGCCAGAAGCACGTGTCCGTTGCCAATCGGAGGGTAGAAATCGTCGCATCATCGGGAATCCTCCATCCCCGCGGACAGGTGGCCAGCACATTAATGAACGCGGGACCCTCAACCGTAAGCGCTTTCTTCGTCTTGAGGACGAGATCGCGCCAATGGGCCGGGGTGGACTGGGCAACGTAGGGAATATTGTGTGCCGCCACGATAGCCGTGAGATTCTTTCGGTGTCCGGGCTTTCCAGGGATCTTCTTTCCGGCCGGGCTGGTGCTGGTGTCAGCACCCATTGGCGTTGCGCTGGAGCGCTGGATCCCTGTGTTCATATACGCGCCGTTGTCGTAGCATACGTACACCATGTTATGGCCCCGCTCCATGGCACCTGATAGGGACTGCAACCCGATGTCGTACGTACCGCCATCGCCACCGAAGGCCATAAACTTGATTTCTTTCTCAACCTTACCCTGGGCACGAAGTGCACGATATGCCGCTTCTGCGCCACTGATCGTCGCGGCAACGTTCTCAAACGCATTGTGTATGAGTGGGGTTTCCCAGGAGGTGTAGGGATAAATCGTCGTGGCCACTTCCAGACAGCCCGTGGCAACGCCCGCCACGACTGGATCATCCGCCGCCGCCAGCATCTGGCGTACTGCAATGGAGGCACCACAGCCCGCACATAGGCGGTGTCCGCCGGTGAAGGGGATGTGCTTTTTGGACAATTCGCGAATGTTTACGGCCATGTCTTACCCCTACTCTCTAACGCCAAGATAACGGACCGGCGTATCTATATGACCGGTCTCAGCAGCCGACAGGTTCTGGTTGAATACTTCCCGTATATGCTCGGGGCGAATATCTCTGCCGCCGAGTCCATAGATGTAGTTACTCGTCATGGGTGCCTGCTCGCAGTCGAAGATTGCGCTGCGGATCTCTTTGTACACCGGTCCGCCCGAGGCAGCAAAGCTCTCCGCGCGATCCATGATGGCAGCAACTTTCTTGCCCTGCAGTGCTCTGACGAGTTGGGCTGCTGGCAAGGGCCGGAATACGCGCAGCTTGAGGATACCACCCTTGTGGCCATCAGCCCGCATAGCATCGACCACGTCCTTGGCAGTACCCGCCGTGCTTCCCAAGACAACCATGACGACATCGGCGTCATCCGCCCTGTACTCCTCGAAAAACCCGTACTCCCGTCCAGTCAGCTCCGCGAACTCCTTTGCGACCGCAGGAATCACGTCAAGGGCGTTCTTCATGCCCTCTGCCTGCTGGCGCTTGTGCTCGAAGTACCAATCCTGCAGATCAAGCGGGCCAAAGGTCGCCGGATTCTCCACATCCAGCAACGAATAACGGGGGATACGAGTACCAATGAAGGCGCGTATGGTCTCGTCATCCAGGCCATAGAGGTTATCCAGGGCGTGGCTAATGATAAACCCATCCTGGCAAACCATCACGGGCAACTCGACATCGGCATGCTCCGCGATCCGGATTGCCTGGATCGTGTTGTCGTAGGCTTCCTGGGCATTCTCCGAGTACAATTGAATCCATCCCGAGTCCCGGGCCCCCATGGAGTCGGAGTGATCGCAATGGATGTTGATTGGTCCACTCAAGGCACGGTTGACCACCGGCATAACGATGGGCAAGCGGTTCGAGGCAGCAATGTACAAGATTTCCCACATCAGCGCCAAACCGTTCGCAGATGTCGCAGTCATGGAACGGGCACCCGCAGCTGCCGCACCGACGACGGCACTCATGGCACTATGTTCACTCTCTACGCGCTCGAATACGGTGTCGACTTCCCCGTCCGCCACGTAGCTCGAAAAGATCTGCACGATCTCCGTCTGTGGCGTAATCGGATAGGCTGCGACGACATCGGGGTTTACCTGTTTCATCGCATAGGCCACCGCTTCATTCCCGGTGAGCGCCATGCGGTTCTCGCCAGATTGTTGCGCCAGGCTCATGGCTTCATCTCCTCCCACGGCCTCAAATCTCCTCGGGCACCATGACCATGGCCCCGTCCTTGGGGCACTCGACTGCACAGATCCCGCAGCCCTTACAATGCACGTAATCGATCCCGGTAATCTCGCCGTCCTCGTTCGTCATCACGGCAGAGTCCGGGCAATATACCCAACACAAGCGGCACTGGATGCACAGCTCGGCATCGTGAATCGGACGATTGCTCCGCCAATCTCCCGTTTCGTATTCTGCAGCATTGCCTCCCCTGGGGATGATTCCAGCCCTGGGGACGTCACGCCAGGTCGCGTCGGGTTTCGGCGTCTCCCACCTTGAACAAGCGTTGCTTTTGGAATTGGTCATTCCGCCTGCACCTCCTCGTACGCACGGCGAATAGCCTCAAGGTTCCCGTTGACGATCTCCGGGCGTCCGCCAAACTTCTTCTTGAGCTCCAACTCCATGTTTTCCATAAAAGCATCATAATCGAGCATGCCCGTGGCGCGAATGACTGCGCCTAGCATCGGCGTGTTAGGGATGCGTCGTCCCAGGGCCTCGGTGGAAATGGTATTGGCGTCCACCGTGAATATTTGGAACCCCTCGATCCCGAGCTGTTCACGAATATCAGCAGGATCCCGCTCGCTGTTAATGATAATGATCCCGTCCGGCTTCAGCCCGCTCGTCACGTTACCGGTGCGCATGAGCGTTGGATCCAAGACCACTACGACCTCCGGATCGGTGACACCAGATCTGATCCGAATCGGCTCTGTCGATATACGGTTGAATGAAGCCACCGGCGCACCCATTCTTTCCGGTCCGTACTCGGGAAAGGCCTGGATGAATCGACCGGCTGAAGAAGCAGCCTCGGCCAGGAAGGTTGCTGCTGTCTTAGCACCCTGCCCCCCTCGACCGTGCCACCGAATCTCCAAGATCTCCGCCATGATGCCCTCCTCACGTAACCCTCTGTCAGCTCCCTGCGATGGCTATCTTGCGTCAAACCCGACCGGACCACCCGGCAGGTTATCCTGGGCGCGGCTATTCCTCGTCCTTGGGAAAGTCCAATGTAGTCTAACACGCACCCCATAGGGCGTCAAGAAAGCCCTAAAGCCCATCAGAACGGGATTTCTCGAGATTGTTCGACCGCACAATTACTGCCACCGTCCTATACTTCTGGTAGCGATCGATACCGTGGTTGGCATACGCGATCATTTGGCGAATTCGTGATGTGGCTCGGTTTGGCAGGGCAGCGGCAAGCGATGCGTCTATGCGTTGAGGTATGGGCTCGAGTGGGAGCTAGTCCTTGTCCTGCTCGCGCGAGATCGGGCGTCGCCCCTCCAGGGCTCTCGCCAGCGTCGCTTCATCAGCGTATTCGAGATCGCCACCCTCCGGAAGCCCCCGGGCAATGCGCGTAATGTCAATGCCAAGCGGACTCAACAGGCGAGCGAGATACATCGCGGTCGCCTCACCCTCGATGGTGGGATCCGTTGCGAGGATGACCTCTTCCACCTCGCCTTCTCGAATGCGATTCAACAGTTCGCGGATGTGCAGCTCATCCGGGCCAATGCCGTCCATGGGAGATATCAGTCCGTGGAGGACGTGATATAAACCCCGGTATTCGCGCATCCTCTCCATGGCGACGACGTCGGCCGGATCCGATACCACGCAAATGCGGGAGACGTCGCGGGATGAGTCCGCGCAAATCTCGCATGGATCCTCGTCGGTGAGATTCTGGCAAGATGCGCAATGCATCACTTTGCGGCGAGCCAGCAACAGTGCGCGCGCCAGGGCTTCAACTTCCGCCTCGGGCCGCTTGACCAGATGCATGGCCAGGCGCTGGGCCGTCTTGAGCCCAACGCCTGGCAGCTTCGCGAGTTCTTCAATGAGTTGTGCGACGGACGGTGCATAGTACGATGCCAAAGGAAAACTCCTAGTCCATGAGTCCGGGTATATTCGGAAGATCGAGACCTCCGGTGACCTTCGCCATCTCCTCCTGCGCCATCTCCTGTGCGGAGCGGAGACCCTCGTTGACGGCGGCAATCACCAGGTCGCGCAGCATATCAATGTCCTCCGGATCGACCGCATCGGGGTCGATCTCAAGTTCCACCAGTTCAAGCCCGCCGCTTACGGTTGCGCGAACCACTCCGCCCCCTGCAGAGGCTTCTACCGTCTTACCCTGGATCTCCTGCTGTGTCTCCTCCACCTGCTGCTGCATCTTCTGGATTTGCTTCATCATCTTATTCATGTCGCCCATGCTTCCGAAGCTCAATGCTCTCCGCCCCCTCGCTTATTGCAGCCTTCTCCATCGGAAAATACCATTAGTGTTGATCCTTCGGAATATCGAATTCGCTGACTTTGCCGACTATGGTTCCGTTAAACGCGCGCAAGACCGCGTTCACGGGATCATCCTCGACATTCGCTGCACCCTTCGGTTGGCCATGCACCTCGTTCTCCAAATGGGCCGAATCGGTCGAGGTCGCTTCATCCCTCCGGGTAGCTGCCTCCGCATCCGAGGTGCGATGCTTCGCGGGATTACTTCCCCATCCACCAGGAGACACCCCGGGATCAATCTCTGACTCGAACACACAGCGAATCTCCCGAGCCTCGCCGAGAACCTTCGTCACGGCCTTTTGCAACAATTCGTAGTTTTCGCGCTCTGTTCTTTCCTTATGGTAGGAGAAACCATCCTGAAAAACCAGAAGTAATCGATCACTCGCCGCTGGCCCCGGACGGGCGGGTTGGAGCAGTGCATAGGCAGGCATGTTCGCCTGGCGAACCAATTCCTTGATCCGCTCCCACTGTTCCGCATCCAACGCCGGCGCAGGCGCAGTTTGTGCGGGCTGATCATCCGCAGTGCCGTTATGATCGACAGATTGTCTTGCAGTAGGGGTATCCCGTTTCGACGATTGGGCTTCTTCCGCGGTATCATCGGCTTCCGCTCCTCGCGAGTCCCCGGTATCCGAAGAAGATTCTCCGGCAGATCCCACTTCGGATACATCAGATGGAACGCGGGCGCCGGCATGCATATCGTCGGCCAGGCGAATTGTGGTCATCTCGAGTAAGAAGGCGGGACGGCTTACATACCGCGCCCGCCCTTCGGCATCTGCCAGCGCATCGACGATGGCCATGAGTCGCGCGAGGGTATACCCCTCGACCAGGGCAGCCATACGATCCAGATCGTCCTGCGGGAGCATCGGTTTCCGGTAACCCCTGCTGGCCTTCATCAGGAGCATATCCCGATAAGTCGAAAGGAGTTCCCGGATGAACTGGCTGATGTCCGCACCGGCGATAAGCACGTCTTCTACCAGGCCCAGAAGTGCACCGACATCACCCTGCCCCATTTTCTCTACATACTGAAATAACGTACTGCGGGAGACCGCTCCGGTGACAGTGCGAACATCCCGCTCGGTAATCCTTCCCCCTGAATAATCACGACATTGTTCCAGCAAACCCAAGGCATCACGAACCGAGCCCTCGGCGGATATGGCAATCGCCCAAAGGGCTGCCTCCTCGACGTCCAGTACATCGTCCGCCCTCACAACTTTCTCCAGGCGCTCGACGATCTCGAGCACCGTCAGAAAACGAAAGTCGAATCGCTGACAGCGACTTTGTATCGTCACCGGAATCTTGTGCGGTTCGGTGGTGCAAAGCACGAAGATCACGTGGGACGGCGGCTCCTCGAGTGTCTTGAGTAAAGCATTGAATGCTTCGGGGGTGAGCATATGGGCTTCGTCAAGGTTGTAGATCCGAAAGCGGCCGTTCGGATTCGCGTAAGGAACGCGCTCCTGGAGTTCCCGAATGTCATCGATCCCACGATGCGACGCGGCGTCCATCTCGACAACATTCAAAGAATTGTTGGCTCGTACACCCTGGCAGGCCTCGCAGTCGTTGCATGGTTCTGCGCCCGACCGCTTTGGATCCTGGCAGTTGACCGATTTCGCCAGTAATCGTGCGACCGTGGTCTTCCCCGTGCCCCGGGGCCCTGCGAAAATGTATGCATGTGCGACCTGGTCCCGCGCAATCGCATTGGCCAGCGTCGTCACAACATGTTCCTGGCCAACGACTTCTCGAAAACGGTCGGGACGCCATTGGCGGTAGAGGGAGGACGCTGTCACCGGGGTCACCACCATTTCCCACGCATCGAGCAAGAGGTACGGATGTGATCGTCGATTGGATCCGGACAGTCAAAGAATAATGGCCGTGCACCTTCCGTCGATCGAGGCCTTCGGGCGTTACCCGGACAGTTGGCTCGGACTCGGCACCCCCGCGGCACATGGAGGTTCGCGCTTACCGCTGCTCCCTTCCGGGCCTGACGGGGTTCACGCGTCTCCATTGCGCGGGACCCAGTCTTCTACGCTACTTACCCGGGGGCAGGCCCCGCTGGCACTCAACCTCGGGAAGGAATTCGACCCCGCTCTAGCGGGTTGCGGGTACAGGGCACCGCTACCTCCCCGTCTAGCACGGCCAAAATTCCTGCGGAGAGGGTGGGATTCGAACCCACGAGACGATTCCTCGCCTACACGCTCTCCAGGCGTGCTCCTTAAGCCGGACTCGGACACCTCTCCTCGGTTCCTGCTATTGTATTGTACTGCTACCTTGGACGGCCGAATAATGGCGGAGAGGGTGGGATTCGAACCCACGGTTCCCTTGCGGGAACTCGGCATTTCGAGTGCCGCGCCATCAGCCAGACTCGACCACCTCTCCGCATTTTCGCGTCATCCAAACCTCGCCACGGGCGAAGCATCCACTATTATAGCATTCGTTCTATTGGTCATCCAGAGCGCAGGCGACGAAAGAATGTCTGCAGAAGTTCGCGCGATTCATCAGCCAAAACGCCGGCGACCACTTCAGCGCGGTGGTTGAGCCGTGGATCCCTGGGGATGTCATACAAGGTGCCGACGGCGCCCGCTTTTGGGTCGGAAATGCCGTAAACGACTCGGGCGATGCGGGCATTGACCACGGCACCCGCACACATGGGACAGGGCTCCAATGTCACGTAGAGATCGCACTCGTCAAGTCGCCAATCCCCGCGTTCCCTACCCGCCTCGCGAAGTGCAATCATCTCCGCGTGACCCGTCGGATCAGAAGTCGTCTCGCGTGCATTGAATCCTCGCCCTATAATGGATCCACCGGGATCCACCACGACTGCACCAATGGGTATTTCGCCCCGGGAAGCCGCTTTGCGCGCTTCCGCGAGTGCAATGCGCATGAAGCATTCGTCATCTCTATTGGTACTGGCCGCATTTGAAGACATTGCTCTGACCCGCTTTCCAAAAAAGAACCCGGCACATTTCCGGGTCTGTGCGCCAGGGAGGACTCGAACCCCCGGCACAGGGATTAGGAATCCCTTGCTCTATCCGCCTGAGCTACTGGCGCACGGTAGTCGTATCGTAGCAAATGGGAACCATTGCCGCAATATAACGGAATTGCGCGTCGCGTTAAGAGTAGGCGTTTCGGCTCACATCTCGCGTGATCGCGGGCAACCTTGTCTTCAACTCGTGGCCCTATGGAACTATGGCGAAAGCGCGGATTCCGCTCCTTCGCATCCAGCCATACCGCGCGCATCATTGTGGGGCACCCTGTACGATGTCCGGGCGCCCCACAATGATGCAATCAGTTCCTCAATACGTTTCTACGAACAGCTCGAAGTGATCCTGGGGGTGATCACAGGACGGACATACCTGTGGCGCCGACTTGCCTTCGGCGATGTAACCACAATTGTTACACTTCCACTCGACTTCGGTGTCACGCGAAAAGACGCGCCCCTCCTCGATATTGGAAAGAATCTTGCGGAATCGACGTTCATGGCGCTCCTCTGCTTCTGCAATCTCGCGAAATACGACTGCGACCTGCGGGAAACCCTCCTCGTCCGCTTTGTCAGCAAAAGCAGGATAAAGATCTGTCCACTCTTCATTTTCACCTTCTGCGGCCCAGCGCAGGTTATCCTTGGTCTCGGACAAACCCACTGGATAATTGGCCTCAATGTCCACTCCCTGTCCCTCTAGAGATTCATTGAGGAACTTGAAGAACCGCTTCGCATGCTCTTTCTCGTTTTCCGCGGTTTCAAGGAAGATGTTTTGGATCTGAACATATCCGTCTTTTTTGGCCTGTGATGCGTAGTAAGTATATCGCATACGTGCCTGCGATTCGCCCGCGAACGCCTTCATTAGATTTTCGGCAGTTTGCGTACCTTCTAACGACTTCATGCCAACTCCCCCTTAGAAGAATGTTTACTAGATAGTATATAATACCCTCACGATATTGCAAGCTGCTCATGTAAAACTTCGACACGGATATCGGATCTCATTCTCTGTTCACACCTATCCGCGAGCTGGTGCGCAAGGCATCATGAGATTCGCCGCAGACCTGCAACCCCTTGGGGCTTTCCTCTTTCGCACCAACGAATCTTTTGGAGGCCACACAAACGTATGCGACAGATCTGCACGGGACAAGCCGAGGTGCGCCCCGTCACTGTGAGACGCAGATGGCTATCTGGCATTACCGGGATTTGTTCGAAAGCCGATCAAGACTCACTTCACCTGCGGTGGTAAAGGGAGAGTCGACAATGGTCATCACCCCGGGACGCCATCCGCGGTGCCTAGACGTATCGCCCCATAACTTGCAGGATCACGCGAACCTTCGCCGAACATTTGAGTGCCCTGCGAGGTCCAGGCAACGATAAGCCGGTCGGACGCGTGATCTCGTGTCCGAGAATAAACGAGTTTCCCGAAATACAGGCGGTGCCCGGTCTCAAATCGAGAAATTACGGCAACCATGCGGATCGCGTGTGGGTTGGATATCCGCATGAACCACTGTTGCTTATAGGGCTTATGGATTCTGGAGGGTTTCCCCATTTTGTTCCGTGAACGCTTTACTTTGTGCACCCTACTCGCAATCGCAATCCTGGGCTCCTCGGTTGCCCTCGGTGCCGCTCATACCCACGCGGAAGCGTCCGCAACGCAATACCCGGCGCTCGAGGCCGACCAGTTCCGGGAGGAACACTCTCTCCGGATCCTCCCCCGCGTCGAGCTCGTCTCCGCCGTACTGCTGCACACCAGTTGGCGGGAAGAAATGGGGCCCACTGGCCCGGGCAATCGGTACGCACTCGCACTTACAGAACACTTTGCCCCCCACTCTGGGCACGCTGCCATACATACCGCGAAAGCCCTATTGGAGAGAGGGTTCCGCTATGATGCCCCCAAGGCCTTCGCCATTGTACTGGGACCACTTCCCCATCTCGCTGCGCCGGAAGAATACCCGCGACAGCTGATCGCACGCGCGGGCGGGCAGGACATCCTCGAGGAGTTTCGCCGCGAATTGAAAGATCTCGCGCAAACCGCCGAATTCGCACAATTCCTGGTCGCCGAAGAGGAAATGCTGCACCGAAAGCTCGCCGAATCAAAGGCTGGCTACACACCGGAACGCGTGACAGCATTGATGGAAGACTTCTATGGGTATTCTGCCGACGGATACCACAAGATCCTGGCCCCCGCAGCCTTTCCCGCGGGAGGATATGGTGCCGCGGAAATCCGCCCGGATGACACGCGGCATGTATACAGTATTGCCCGGGCTGCTGAAGGGGCGATGCACCCACCCCAGCTTCCGCGGGGGAAAGATCTCGAGCAACTGGCGATTCACGAGTGGGGACACTCGTTTTCGGATCCGGCTGTCTTTGCCCATCCCGACAAGTTCCGACAGCTGCAGGCGCACTATGAACCCGTGTCCGCTATCATGTCAGACCAGCACTACACCACGCTCGAAGCTTTCGTCCAGGAACAGGTTCTGCGGGGCATAGACGCGTTCGCCAGACGTAAGATCCACGGCGAGGGAGAATACCGAATGTTCTTGGAACAAATGGAGGCCCGGGGTTTCTACCTGACGAAGGAAATTGTGCAAGAACTCGAATACTATACGGACAACCGGGATGCATACCCCACCTTTTCGGCGTTTGCCCCGATACTGCTGGATCGAATGGCGCAGGCCGAACCCCGACGCCCGTCCATCCTCCCACGGATTCACCCAGCGCTATGGCTGCGTTTACTGCTCGGATTTGCCTCCATCATCGTGCTCATTTGGTGGGTGTTGATCGGGATCAAGCGTCGACGGCGACAGATCGAAAAGATGGAGGACTTCCCCGACATCGATCATTACTGAGGGGGCGACATATAGTGGGCAAAGTGACGGTACCTGCATATCTCAACCTCGAAGACGAAACACTGCGTGCCCGCCAAGAGCGCCTGCAGCAACGCTTGCAATCCTGTGATTTGTGCCCGCGGCGATGCCGGGTAAACCGACTGAACGGTGAGGTTGGCATCTGCAGCACGCCAGCGAAGGCCCGCGTGGCGAGTGCGGGACCCCACCCGGGCGAGGAAAGACCACTCGTGGGACGGAGCGGATCTGGCACGATCTTCTTTGCGGGCTGTAATCTCGGGTGCATCTTCTGCCAAAACTTCGACATTAGCGCATATCCCGAACGGTCAAGCAGGGAAGTAGACGAGCAGGCGCTGGGACAAGTAATGCTTCGCCTTGCCGGATTGGGCTGTCCCAACATCAACCTCGTCACCCCAACGCATGTCATCCCGACTATCCTGGGTGCAATCCGGTGGGCAGCCGGTCGGGGGTTGAACGTACCCCTGGTCTATAACAGTGGAGGGTATGACTCTGTTGACGTGTTAGAGGCACTCGACGGTGTGGTGGACATCTACATGCCCGACTTCAAGTATTGGAGCCCTGAAGTGGCGGGCCAACTGTGCGATGCGCCCGACTATCCAGAGATCGCACGCGCGGCAATCCGCGAGATGCATCGACAGGTTGGCGACCTGCAGATCAACGAAGAAGGCATCGCCGAAAGGGGATTACTCGTAAGGCATCTCGTGCTCCCCGGGGACCTCGCGGATAGCGAGAAAATCCTGCTATACCTCGCACAAGAGATCTCTCAAGATACGTTCGTAAACGTGATGGCCCAGTACCGACCGGCATACCGCGCTCATGAGCATCCCCCGCTTGATCGCCCTGTTCAGCGGGCAGAGGTCGCACGCGCGCACACCCTCGCGAAGAAGGCCGGACTCAGCAGGGTCTACGGTAACCCTTGAAGAAGGGGCTTTTGGTACTCACGGAGGGAGGAGCGCCCCCGAAAACGCACGTCAGACGATTCGGCTCATTGATCAACCCTTGGGGGGAACACAGTGCACCCAATCGAACATTACGGCATCCTGCCCCTGCGACAACGTGCCGGCGTGGTGAACGACTGGCTCCGACATCGGATCCAGAATGTTCTTCCCACGTTGATGGACGAAACCGGAATCGATACCTGGATTGTCGCGGGACGGGAATATAACGAGGATCCGATCCTACTCACGTTTCTTCCCGCTCCTATGCGCACCGCTCGTCGCCGGACTATCCTAGTCTTTCACCGCCCTTCTCCGGGGGAAATCGAGGCCCTGTCCATTTGCCGTTATGGCCTCGGCGCACTTTACGAGAACGCCTGGGATCCGGATTTGGAGGATGAATGGGAGTGCTTGGCGCGCATTCTTCGGGATAGAGCGACACGGCACATTGGCATCAACACCTCCACGACATGGGGACTCGCGGACGGGCTCACCGCTTCGGAGTGGAAGTGTCTTTCCGACGCCCTAGGTGATGACCTGCGGCACCGCCTGGTGGCGGCCGAAGACCTGGCCGTTCGCTGGTTGGAAACGCGATCAAAACCCGAGATGGATGTCTATCCACATTTGGCGGGGCTTGCAGCAAACCTAATCGCTCGCGCCTTTTCTAATGAGGTCATTTTGCCTGGCGCCACGACCACCGAAGACGTCGTTTGGTGGCTTCGAGAGCAGGTCCAGGTCCTGGGTCTTGACGCATGGTTTCACCCCACGGTGAGAATACAATCCGAGGGAATTGGTTGGGAGGAAATGCCGCGAGAACGGATCCTCCCCGGTGATCTGCTGCACTGTGACCTTGGCGTGAAGTATCTGGGATTGTGCACAGATACCCAAAGGCACGGCTATGTGCAGCAGATCGGTGAACGCGGTGCGCCGGAGGGAATCGTGCGGGGCATGAAAATGGCCAACCGTTTGCAGGACATACTGGCTTCGGAGTTTCGAAGTGGACGATCGGGCAACAGTGTTTTGCGCGCCTCCTTGGACCGTGCGCGGGCAGAGGGTTTAGAGGGAGCGCGCATCTATACGCATCCCCTTGGTGCACACGGTCATGCTGCCGGGGTGACCATCGGCCTTTGGGACAACCAGGTGCAGGTAGAGTCTTCCGGGGATCGTCCGCTGCACCCGGACACGTGTTATGCCCTGGAGTTAAGCGTGACCACACCCGTTCCAAGCTGGTCGGGCCGCGTCATCCGCATCGCACTCGAGGAAGGAATATGGTTCGATGGAGAGTCCGTCCATTACCTTGCTGGCCGGCAAGTCCGTCCGTACCTGGTCGGAGGTAACAGACCTACTAGATATACGTCCTAAGGTCGGGTATGATCATGGCGCTGATATGGAAACGTGTGAAAGAACTGGGGGGTTAGATTTCAGTGAACAATCGTGCCCTGGGCATTATGCTCATCGTGGTTGGCGGAATCTGGGCACTTGCCCGCACGGGTGCCATCGCGGGGCCCAACTTCCTGATCGTGCTGGGCGCTGCCTTCATTTCCGGATACTTCATCACCAATCATCGCACACCATTACTGATTGCCGGTAGCGTCATCATGGCCGTCGGGATTCACGCGCAGTTGGACCCCGAGGGGTATATCTTCTTCCTGCTTCTCGGGGCCGCGTTCGCCACCGTATACCTGGTTGAGCGCCTCGTGCATCGCGACGCAACGTGGGCCCTATATCCTGCCGGCGGACTGGTGGCCTTCGGTGCATTTGTATTCTTGATGCAAGAGGAGATGTACGCGAGACTTCTGCCGACGTTATGGCCCATCGCATTGATTGCGATCGGGCTGATCTTGCTGTTACCTAGACGATAAGGCCCTCGATCCGCAGGCGATCTCATCCTGGAGGTGGCAACACCCTTGCCCGTATCCCAAGACCCCATCCTATCCCTGTTCGGATTTTTGGGCATCATCGCCCTGCTCTTGTTCCTGGTCACGCGCCTGCGTTGGCACGTCTTCCTGGCCCTCCTGATACCGGTATTGCTTTTCGCTGTCTTGCCCGGCGTGGACATCGAAGCCTTCATCGCAGCGTTCGAGCGGGGCTTTGGTGGCACCCTGAGCAACATCGGCGTGGTGATCATCCTGGGCTCGATAATGGCAGAGGCGATGAAGAACACCGGTGCGGTTGAACGCATCACGTATAGCATGATTCGGTGGATCGGGCATAATCGGATGCCCTTCGCCCTGACCCTCACGGGTTATGTACTCGGAATTGCAATCTTCGCCGACGTCGCCTACGTAATCGTCAATCCCCTCGTGCATGCCGCCGCCCTCGAACTCGGGGTATCCATGGGTGCAATGGCGACCGGCCTGGTCGGTGCGCTGCAACTCACGCACGCCGTGGTTCCCCCGACACCCGGCCCACTCGCCGCCGCCGCGGTATTGCAGGCAGACCTGGGGTTGGTGATCCTTTACGGTGGCATCACGTGCCTTGTGGGCGCCATGGCGGCGTGGGCATGGGGCGAGATTGTCGGGGGAAGGATCAAGTCTCCCCCGTCGCGGGATTTCGTCGGCGACACCAGCGGGAAATCGGGACACGAATCCCTGCCCTCTACCACGTCGGCCTACCTGCCGATTATCATTCCCATCGTCCTGATCGCAGGACAGAGCGCCGCCCGGTTGGCGTGGCCCCAGGGAAACGCCATCACCGGCATCTTGGGCTACCTGGGCTGGCCCGTTGTCGCTTTGACGCTGGGATTATGGTTGGCGATGCGGCATGCGCGCGGCGAACAGCGCAAGGATGCCGTAACGGGTTGGGTGCAAAATGGATTGACCACGTCGGCCATGATATTCGCCGTCACCGGATTGGGTGGATCCCTGAGTGAGATTCTCAAGCAGACACCCGCGGTTGACTTCGTCGCCCAGGCAGTCGTTTCCGCAGGCGTACCCACTCTGTTTTTGCCGTTCCTCTTGGGCGTGCTCGTCAACATGATCACGGGCTCATCCACCGTAGGAGTCATCACCGCTGCGTCGCTCACCGCACCGATGCTCAGCGGCCTGGGTCTCTCTCCCGAGGCGGCAGTAATCGCTGCGGCATCGGGTTCCATCATCATAAAATACGTAAACAGCAGCTATTTCTGGGTGGTGACATCATTGTCGAAGATGGAAGCAGATCGTGCGGTGATCGCCTACGGAGGGGCAAGCCTGGTAGCGGGCACGGCATCTTTTGTGGCATTGTTTGTGATGTGGCAATTGGGTGTCATCTGAACCCTAATTGCCGGTTCATGCGACCGTATTCACCTGTGAAACGATTCTTTTGGGATGCGAACTCGCCCAAACGGATAGCACCCGCTGGAAAGAAGGTAGTGAATCATGCGCCGAAATCGGCCACACCGCATCCTATCGCTGGAAGACGATTGGTTCGGCTGCATCGTTGGACTGGCCATCATCGTCATCGCCGAGATGGTATATCGAGTCGCACTGTAGGGAGGATCATCCTTTGGCACCGATTCCACCTCCACAATATCGAGGCTGGGTTGCCTACGCCCGCGCCGTGATCCCGGGACTCGCCGTATGCTTTGCCCTGGGTGGATTGGCGAAGTGGATAGATGATGCGCTGATTCCCGATCAACTTTTCGTCGTCAATTACGTCCTGTTGGCCATCCTCATGGGACTTATCGTACGCAATTTCAGCCCTGTGCGTCTCGACATTTTCGAGCCCGGATTTGAATTCGCCGCCCGAATCTGCCTTTTCGTCGGCGTAGTGCTCCTCGGCGCCAGACTCAACCTCATCGAGATCTTCTCCATCGGCTCGACAGCCGTGATCATGGTCGCCATCAGCATCACCTTCTGTATTCTGTTGTGCGGGTGGTTCGCCAAGAAAACCGGTGCCGCCGAGCGCTGGGGACACCTGGTAGGAGTCGGCATCGGTGTGTGTGGGGTATCTGCCATCATGGCCACGGCCCCGGCCATTCGGGCCAAGCAAAAAGAAATCGTTACGGCCATCGGGGCGGCGCTTCTCACCGACGTCATGGTCCTCGTGACCCTGCCCACCATTGGACACGCACTGGGTTGGGGGGACATGTTGGCCGGGTTTATCGCGGGAATCGTGCCTTCCAATACGGCACAGTGTATCGCCGTCGGTTACGCCTACAGCGAAGGTGCCGGCGCAATCGCGACCATCGTAAAATCCGCCCGCAACGCGCTCATGCCCGTGGTCATCTTGGCCCTCACGTACATCTATACCCGTCGAGGCCTACCCGTTGGCGAACAGGTGCGGGTGGGACTACTATGGACGCGCTTTCCGAAATTCATCGTGGGGCTGCTTCTCGCGGCTGCACTCACCACCGCGGGATTGCTATCCGCACCAACCATCGCCCTTGCCGGCACCCTTTCCACTTGGTTTTTCGTAGCGTGTTTCGTTGGTATTGGGGCGGGAATCCGCTTCAGCGACCTGCGCGGGCAGGACCTTGCGGTGATAGGCTTTGGCTTCCCCATGACCATCATTCTCTGGCTGTACGTATACGTGGTCAGTCGTTTCATCCTGGTGTTCGGCTAATCATTATCGAAGATCGGGGAGGGAAATCGGCCGATGCGAAGGCAAATCTCGACCCTTATTTTGGCGGCACTGGAACGAACCCCAGACGTATACCTTTTTGTCACCGATTTCGAAGGTAATGTCATCTACTGCAACCGGGCAGCCGATGATTTCTTCGGAGCCGTGGCAAACATCGCCGATACCATGGAAGAGGCGAGCACCGCCAAGGTGCAAAGACTCCCGACAACCATCCGGGAGTCGTCACACGCCTTCGTCCAGTTCGACCAATACGATACCGCAGGCAACATTGTTTCCTGCCGCTACAGCATTGTGCATCTCGAGCGCTCGATGGTTTGGATCGGCTGGCTGGAGCAGGTCGGGGAACTGGAGCAAATGGTACACGATGTGATCGAACAGATGGGTAATGACCATCGTGCCCTATCGAGGGAGCGACGCAAGAATCGCCAGGAGATCGCGGCCTTGCGCCGACACGTTGCCCGGGAGCGCCGCGCCGCCGAAACGGACTCACTCACGGGGGTAGCCAACCGCCGTGCCCTGGACGAATACCTCGCGAAGCTCAGCGAGACAGATATTCCGTTCTGCGTCTTCGTAACCGACCTAGATGGTTTCAAGCAGCTGAACGACCGCTACGGCCATACAGCAGGTGACAAGTGCCTCCAGCAATTCACCGTGCAACTACAGCGGGTTACCCGCGAAGAAGACCTGGTCGCGCGCCTGGGGGGCGATGAGTTTGTCATCGCAGCGCCGTTGTTGGACAACCATGCCTGTCTATCCATGGTCCGCCGCATCAAGCGCGCAGTGACCGCTTGCGAATGCCACGATGTGCCGATTACCGTAAGTGTCGGAACGGCGTGCATCCCCGGTGATGGGGATAACGCCCAGGCCATCCTGGCCCTCGCCGATGATCGCATGTACGCCGATAAGAAGTCCCGTCCACGGCGTCGATGATCCCGTGCGCCACGGCGAATGCGAATGGACTCCCCACGCCTGCGTTAGCGCGCCGAGATTGGCACTTCCTTCCCACGCCACTCGAACACACCTGCGGGGGTGCGGCTTCGCGGGTTGTGCCGCATACCCGGGCATTTTCGGGAAATGGTTGGCGGGGTATATTTATGGTGGACCATATGAATTCAATGGGATATCTCGACACTAGGAAGGGGAGGCCGCAGTTGCAAGGCGATGAGTACCAGGCACTGAAACAAGAATACCTCGACGCGATCCTGCGTGGCGATCGCCGTGTTGTGACGCAGCTGGTAACCGATGCTCGAGCCCAGGGCGTAGCGGTTGTTGACCTTTACGAGCACATCATTGGTCCGGCAATGCACCGCTTGGGCGACCTATGGTGCCAAGATGAGATCAGTGTCGCGCAAGAACACGTTGCTACCGCGGTGACAGAGCTGATCCTGGCACAATGCTACGACTGGCTCCTCGAAGATACCGAACCCACGATCGAAGGGGCAGCCGTCCTCGCCTGCCCCGGGGAGGAACAGCATCACCTGGGACTACGGATGTTCGCCGATATACTCGATGCGATGGGAATGGATACGTACTACCTCGGTGCCCGGACACCGGTCGACGAGCTCCCCGGAATGCTCCGCCGGGTCGACGCACGCCTTCTCGGGTTATCCATTTCGATGCCCGCCAACCTGCCCGCGCTGCAATCGGCGCTGGAGATCATCCACCGGAGCTTCCCGGGGATCCCCGTGCTCGTGGGTGGTCGGGGCATCGCAAGGCGAGAGAACCTATTGGATAGTCACGGGATTCGATTTGCACCCACCATCGGTGTTGGGATGTCGCTCGCGCGCCGTCTTCTCACCAGCTAGCGCCGGTTTCCGTTTCCGGTGGCCGGGGTACGCTTAGACTACGGGAAGTTTGCCTGCAATACGCCTAAAGAGGAGGGCTTTTGATGAGTGAAGAAACGAGACAAGCATCGCTGAAACTCGCGGTGGAATTGGAAGAAGAAGGCCAACGATACTACCGGGAACGAGCCGCCGACGCCGAGAATCCGCTGGCCCGACACCTTCTTGAGACCCTGGCAGAACAGGAGATCGAGCACCGGGACCGCGTGTTGAAGCTCGCGGAGGGTCATGGTTTGCCATCGGACTTGCAGCTTGAGACCCGCGACCTGGAGAGTTCGGTGCGCGAGGTATTCGAATCATTCTCCGCCGAAGAGCGCGAGGGATGGACGACGGAAAACGTCTCCGTATACGAGCACGCGATGGAACTCGAGCGGAAAGCATACCGACTATACCGGGACCTAGCAGAGCAGAGCGAAGATGCAACCGAGAAGCGCTTCTTCGAGGCCCTCATGCGCGAGGAGAGTATGCATCTGGAATCACTGGAAAATGTGTTCCTCTTCTTCTCTAGCCCGGGCAGATGGATTTCGGTCGAGGAGAGTAATCGCTGGAACTGGATGAACGCCTAACCACAGAAGCAGCCTTCGCGGGGTCGGGCTTCACCGCGTCCCGACCCCTTTTTTTACCCTCGCGGGAAACCCCATGATCGGGGTCAGGAAGGCGGCAATCACCAGTACGGCCGTGGCCAGGTAGAAGGCCGATGCAATGCCGGCCTGGGCAACTGCCAAACCATAGATGACCGGTCCTGCGAACAGGCCGATCTGGTTAGTCGTCTGCCTAAGACCCATGGCCAACCCGGCCTTCCCATTACTGGAGCCCTCAGCCATCAGTATCATGCTAATCGGTTGCGTAAAAGTGGTCGTGATCCCCGTGAGCACGGCTACACCTGCCAGGGCTGCCGCACCGGTGAGAAATGGTGTCATCACCGTACCGAGCCCGCCACACAGCAGAGCACCCATCAACAATCCTCGCATCCCGAAGTTGGCGATAAATTGGGCGAGGAACGGACGACATACCAGCGCGACCAGGGATTGGATCGAAATCAGGAGTCCAATGCTCGTGCGGTTGAATCCGATGCTCTCGAGATAGACCGGATAGAAGCTACTGCGAAGCGATAGCACAAACAGCGCCACGATACTCACTGCCAAGGACATTTGGACCGCTCTACGACGCAGCAGGGCGGGCGTCTCTGCCAGCGCCCGCCGCATTTCATCACCCAGGCGATCACGTCCGGGGCGCTCGATGGCTCCCGCGGCATCCGGCTCCGGCAATCGGAACACCATCGGTATGGTCAGGGCCACGATGATCGCTGCCGTCAAAAAGGTGGCCGGGTAACCACCGAGGTCGGCGATCCATCCACCGATCGGCGGGCCGAGGAGGAAACCAAAGGACATCGCGAAGGAGTAATACGCGAAATTCGCGGTGACACCCTGCGGATTGTGTACGCGTGAAACATACGCCTGGGTGGCCAGGATCACGACCACCATGCCGATGCCGGAGACCAACTGCGCAAACGCCACCGCCGGGATCGTGGGAACAGCCGCAAGCGCCACCAGGGCAGCGGCCAGTAACACGCTACCCAGGATGATCATGCTTCGATACCCGAGGGTATCTACGATCACGCCGCCGGGAATCGCCAGGAACAGGGGAAGGAAGTTGAACGCGGACACGACGAGGCCGATGGTCTCCGGTGCGGCACCTAGGGCCTCAACGTGCAGCGGTACCAGCTGGCGCACCATGTTTTCTGACATAAACTGCAGGGCCGCGAGTATGCTAACCAGCAACAACGGCCCCGTCTTTGCCATCCCCAAGCGGACTCACGCTTTCCCATCCCCATTTTAGAGAGGATGTGTTGTGTAAAACACAACAATCATAACACTCCGCCCGGATTCGAACACCCCCGCGCTACACGATTGAACGGTATGTTCCCAGACGCGACCTCAGGTTCGATAGGCGAGAAGTCATACCCCTTTCGTGTGGCTCATTAACCTGCATTACGCGGGGGTGCGCTTCTCGCTTTTGTCTTTCTTGCCTCCAACCGCCACAAGGCTTTTACTCATGCTCAATTCGAGAAGCGACGAAGAAGCTGTGCATTCAGCGCGACGATCACCGTACTGGCTGACATTATCAGCGCACCGATGGCCATCGGAAGGATGAACCCGACCGGGGCCAGGATACCGGCCGCCAGGGGGATCACTACCACGTTGTACCCAGATGCCCACAAGAGGTTTTCGACCATCTTGCGATAGGTTGCAGCCGAAAGATCGATCATCTGGACCACATCCCGCGGATCGTCGCGTACGAGAATGATGTCTGCTGTCTCGAGGGCAACATCCGTCCCCGCGCCGATGGCCACACCGATGTCCGCCGCGGCCAGGGCCGGGGCATCGTTTACGCCGTCGCCTACCATGGCCACCCGAAGACCCTCTTCACGAAGGCTTTGCACGTGTTGCGCCTTATCTTCGGGCAATACCTCGGCAAAATGACGCCCGATCGACAGCTCTCGTGCAACGCCCTCCGCGATATCCTTCGAATCCCCGGTAATCATGATCACCTCGATGCCGCGACGCTGCAGGGCACCCACGGCCTCACTCGACTCGTGCCGAACGGCATCGGCAGTCACGATGGCACCGACAACCTCCTGGTCGATCACCACGAAGATGCCACTTCCATCCGTATCGGGCATCGGCAGATGGAGTTCCTCGAGGAGATTGGGGCCACCCACGGCCACCTGATACCCGGCCACGTTTGCGCGAACGCCGCGCCCCGGGGTGGCGGCGAAGTCGGTGCCGTCGGGAATGTCGATCGCATATTCCTCGGCCGCACGAAGCACCGCCCGCGCCAGGGGGTGCTCTGAGTCGCGTTCGACAGCGGCCGCGAGCCGGAGCACTTCCCGTTCCGTAAATGCTTCGCCAAAGACGTCGATCCTCACAACCTCGTGCTGACCAGCCGTCAGCGTCCCGGTCTTATCGAAGATCACGGCGTCAAGGTTCCGCGCCTCCTCCATGGCCAGCCGATCCTTCACCAGGAGTCCGCTTCGGGCACCAATAGTGGTGGAAAGGCTCACGACCAGGGGAATGGCCAGACCGAGCGCATGCGGACACGCCGCAACCAGGACTGTCACAACACGTTCGAGTATGAAGGGAACGTCTGCGCCGGTGATGCCCCAGGCAACCGCAGTGACCATGGCAGCACCAAGCGCTACGATCGTCAGCCAATAGGCCGCCCGATCCGCGAGTCGCTCTGTCCGGGAACTGGAGGCCTGCGCTTGGGCTACAAGGCGCATAATTCCCGCCAACGCCGTATTCTCCCCTGTCCCCGAGACTTCGATCCGAAGGGATCGATCCCCA
>PUNF01000113.1 GCA_003552525.1 Clostridia bacterium
CGTGGGAACCGCCTGCCAATTGGCATGTGCACTTGTCTCGAGAAAACCGCCGATCGGCGTGCGAGTATCGGAAAACGCTTCGATGATTCCCCTACCCCGGTGAAGACCTCGCTCCTCGAACCGGGCGAGGTCGGTACGAATGGGACTGAAGGCATTGGTCTCGTGGCTGATCTGTCCAATGGCGATACGCTTCACTTGGACTCTCTCCCCTCGTGGCTCCTTCTCATGCGTTTGCGGCGTCGATACCAGACCAGCGTGCCAAACATCACCAGCACTCCGGCAGCCGGCACGACAGCAATGGGTATGCCCGGTCTCGCGATCAGGCGATTCCCGGGCGCATAATCGGCAAAGTCGACTGTGGGCAAGGCTTGGCCGGGGTGCGATTGGGCATTGACATAATCCAGCACGGCCCGCCAACCCTTTAATTCTTGGCCCCCATCATCCTGGACAACGGCTGCGTCGAGATCGCGAATCGGTTCGCCCTCGAGATCCTTCGGAATCACGTTAAGGCGCGGGAGCATATCACCCACCATGGGAAGGAAGGAAACGACGTAGTGGTCCCCCACGACGGTGAACAGGGTGTCGTCGTCGCGTGTAAGGGTATGCGTCGAACCGTCGTGTCGAATGACTTCAGCGCGGGAAACGGCGCGATACGTCGGCACGGGCACGTCCAGTACGGGAACCCACCCCAATATCGCGCGACTCGCGTCGTACTCCGCACGAATACCCGATACGTGCAGGAAGAAACTAGATCCCATAATCTCGTTGAGCAATTGAGATATTTCCAAAATCCGGAGCAGCTCTGCACCGCTGAACCGCATTACCACGAGTGGCGCGCCGGGATCCCCGTCGGGACCCAGGCCCAGCCCAACCTGCTCCAACACGTCGTAGACCGAAATAAGACCCGCGGAAGCCGGGAGGGTTGCGGGCTGGAGGCCACCACGGATCTGGCCGCTTGCCTGAAAGGCAACATCGACGGTTTGGCCCAGGTGTTGCTCCGCGCTCCAGCGAAAGGCATCCGTCACGAGATTACCCATCGCGTGCTCTTCGGTGGACGGGTGGGCCAAAAGCTCTTGGTCGAGACGGGCAACGATGGCGAACGGGTCATCGTATACGCCATCGGTGAGTTCATCGAGGAGCCGGCCGAGAATGCGGCCGTATTCTGTGACCCGGGCCCGTATTTCGGGGTGTTCTGGATCTTCGCCGGTGACAGAAATCAAATGCGGTTGCTCGAGGAGGCGATTGTCCACGCGCAAGATACCCTGGCCACGCTCGTAGGTCAACTCGATGCACCCCACGTACTCGGTGCGCGACCCGGCCTGGACAATTACTGTCCCATTCTCGATCACGGGCGTATGAAGCGCCGTATGGCAATGTCCGCCGACGATGATGTCGATGTCGGACACCGTCGCCGCGAGAAGGCGATCCTCCAGAAGACCCGAGTGCGTCAAGGCGATGATCACCTCTGCGCCCTCTGTCTGCAACGCATGTACCGCGCGATCGGCAGCCTCCATGGGATCCGAGAAGGTCACCGGGGCGGCTGCGGGTGCGACGGCCGCAGCGTCATCCCCGAGTAATGAGAAGAAACCAACCCTTAACGGCTCTTCCCAGCCGTATTCCCTGCCGATTTCTGCGACGTACGTCGGCCGAATGCCCCGGTCGTGTAGTGGCAACTCCGGGGGAATCTCCGCGTTGCTCGCCAGTACAACCGGGAAATCACTTTGGCCCGCGCCGGCGGCGGCCAGGTAGTCCGCGAGAAACTCGGGGCCGTAATCCCACTCGTGGTTGCCCAGCGCGACCACATCATATTTCATGGCCGCCAATAGTGCCAATTCCGGTGCATGCTCGCGAAGGCCCAGCCAACTGAACGGGGAACCACTGAAGAAATCACCGGCGTTGACGGTTAGCACGGGGCGATCGCCCCGTTCGCGACGTTCTCGTTCCAACACCCCGGCGAGGCGCGCGAATCCTCCCACTGTAGGATCCGTCGCACCAAAGCGATAGTCGGCCGTCGGTCTTGGCCAAAGTGCCGCGTGTTCGTCATTGGTGTGCAAGATGGTGAATTGCAGCTCTTCGGCCGCCCCGATTACTGGAGGCGTGAGGAAGAACAGGCACACCGCCAACATCACCGCCCACGTTGCATGCCGGAGCATCCGAGGGTAGAAACGGTCTTGCACGATACTCGCCTCCCCGGTCTTAGCCGGCGGCGGGCTCAACCAATTCCAATAGCACACCGCCCGTGCCCTTGGGATGCAGGAAGGCCACGCGCGTGCCCCCAACACCCGGCCGCGCAGTTTCATCGATCAACGGGATCCCCGTCTCTTTCAGCCGCGCCAAAGCGGCATCGATGTCCTCCACCTCGATGGCAAGATGGTGAATGCCGCCCCCGCGTTTGCCGATGAACTTGCCGACGGTGCTCTCCGGATCCGTGGGCTCTAAGAGTTCGATAGAACTTTCGCCGAGGGGAATCATTGCCACACGGAGGCCGCGCTCGGGCAATTCCTCCGTCTCCGCCACTTCCAATCCTAATCCATCACAATAGATCTTCATGGCTTCTTCGATGCTCTCCACGGCGATCCCCAGGTGATGCTTCCCTTGAATTTTCATCCTCTACCCCCTCGTATTCTTCGATCACGAGTTTCCTCCATATTGTTGCAGCCAGCGCCCCCGGCGTAGTGCGCCCATCCTGTAACCGCTCATACCAGTCTGCACCCGGCTCCGAGAGGGATATTTCCGTCCTCTTGGCGATGTCACGCGTCAGGATTGCCGTGATTTCCGCCTTGGCACGCATGCGGCGCCGGCACGCGAGTAGGCCCGTTGTCTTCGCCAACGCCAAGTGCTCCACGATCATGTCGATGAGATCGACAACCCCTTCATCCCGCTCGGCACTGGTGGTGAGGATCTTTGGAGCGGGCTCTACGCGTGGCGGTGCTAGGTTAAGCGTGGATTCGAGCGTGGACTCGATCCGAGAAGCGCCGGGCAGGTCGGCCTTGTTGACTACCAAGAGATCCCCGATCTCGGTGATCCCAGCCTTTATGGCCTGGACGTCGTCGCCAAGTCCAGGTACGAAAACCACAACAACCGTGTCGGCTACGCGGGCGATGTCTACCTCTGATTGACCGACGCCAACGGTTTCGACGATGACGTAATCCTTCTCGGTTGCCTCAAGGACCTTGATCGTCCCGTAGACCGCCCGCGACAGGCCGCCCAGGCTGCCGCGTGTACCCATGCTGCGAATGAACACGCCTTTGTCGGTAGCCAGGTCCGCCATGCGGGTCCGGTCTCCGAGTAGCGCACCTCCGCTGAAGGGGCTGGTCGGGTCGACCGCGATCACCCCCACAGTGCTCCCGCGTGCACGCAGGTGCTTGACGATCCTATCCGTCAGGGTGCTCTTGCCCGACCCGGGTGGCCCGGTGATGCCCACCACGTGCGCGCCACCGGTATGGGGGTGAAGCGCCTCTAGCAGGCCCCCGGCACCTTCGGCTTCATCTTCTATGAGGCTGATGGCCCGGGCGAGGCCGGCCGGTCGTGCCGCTCGGATATCCTCGACCATCTTATCCCGTTCAGCGGTCCGCAATGACTAGGCTCCGATCCTTTCTCGAATGAAATCAATGGCGTCGGAGGTGGAAGTGCCCGGTGTGAATACGCGGCTGACACCCAAATCCTCAAGCCCCGCGATGTCCTCCTCGGGAATCACACCGCCCGCGATCACCAGGATGTCTTCTGCGTCCGCTTCCTCGAGCAGCTCGAGAATGCGGGGAAAGAGATGGTTATGTGCACCCGACAAGATGCTCAAACCGATGACGTCGACATCTTCCTGGACAGCAGCGCTCACGATTTGCTCTGGTGTTTGACGGAGGCCGCTATAGATCACCTCAAAGCCCGCATCCCTCATCGCGCGCGCGAGCACCTTCGCGCCGCGATCGTGACCATCCAGTCCGGGCTTTGCAATCAGGACTCGAATTCTACCCTCGCTCATGACTCGTCCTCCCGTTCCTACGGTTCTAAAGTACGATGGGGGCGGTGTATTCACCAAACACGGATCGCATGGCCCCGGTGATCTCGCCGAGGGTAGCCTCGGCTCGCACGGCTTCGAGGATGACCGGCATGAGGTTGTCTTCACCGGCAGAAGCTTTGCTGAGGTCCTCGAGCGTGGTTTCCACCCTCGCATTGTCGCGGGTCGCTCGAAGCTTCTCCAGCTTCTCACGCTGGCGTTGCTCGATAGCGGGGTCCACTCGAAGGATTTCCCAGTCCGGCTTCTCCTCGGTCCGATGGCGATTCACGCCCACCACGACGCGTTCGTTGCTCTCGACCGCCTTCTGGTGGTCGTAGGCACTCTCTTGGATCTGTCGTTGAATGTAACCATCTTCGATGGCAGCCGGCGCACCACCGCGCTCATCCACCGCGCGGATGTACTCGCGAGCGGCTTCCTCGACCTGATCCGTCATACGCTCCACGTAGAAGGAACCCGCTAGTGGATCGACGGTTTCCGCCACACCGCTTTCGTGCGCGATGATTTGCTGTGTCCTCAGGGCGATCCTCACCGAATCCTCCGTAGGCAGGGCGAGGGCTTCGTCCCGCGAGTTCGTGTGCAGCGACTGCGTGCCACCGAGTACCGCGGCGAGGGCCTGCAGGGTGACCCGCACGATGTTGTTGTCCGGCTGCTGTGCCGTAAGGGTACATCCCGCCGTCTGGGTATGGAAACGAAGACGGGCCGACTTGTCCGAGGCACCATAACGCTCGCGCATTATCCTGGCCCAAAGCCTCCTGGCCGCCCGGAACTTGGCGACTTCCTCCAACAAATCCGACTGGGCGGCGAAGAAGAAGGAAAGACGGGGCGCGAAAGCGTCCACTTCAAGACCCGCCTGTACGGCCGCATCGACGTAGGCAATCGCGTTGGCCAGGGTGAACCCGACCTCCTGTGCGGCGGTGCAACCCGCCTCTCGCATGTGATAACCGCTGATGCTGATGGTATTGAAACTCGGCATCTTTTCCGAACAATAGGCAAAAATATCGGTGATCAGTCGCATGCTGGGTTCGGGCGGGAATATGTATGTTCCACGGGCCACATATTCCTTCAAGATGTCGTTTTGGATCGTACCGGAGAGGGCGCCCGGGCCGTGACCACCCTGTTCGCCGACGGCGATATACATCGCCAGGAGGATGGCCGCGGGTGCATTGATCGTCATGGATGTACTGACCTTGTCCAGGGGGATATCGTCGAAAAGCGTAGCGACATCACGAACGGAGTCGATCGCCACCCCGACCTTGCCCACTTCGCCGGCAGAGATGGGTTCGTCCGAGTCGTATCCGATCTGGGTGGGTAGGTCAAACGCAACACTCAAGCCCGTCTGCCCCTGTTCGAGCAGGTACTTATAGCGCTGGTTAGACTCCTCTGCACTGCCAAAACCCGCGTACTGGCGCATGGTCCACAGTCGGCCACGGTACATGGTTGGTTGCGCGCCGCGGGTAAACGGAAACTCCCCCGGGAACCCTAGGTCCCGGGCATAGTCCATATCGGCGATATGTTCCGGGGTGTAGGTCCTGTCCACCGGTGTACCCGAGAGGGTCTTGAATTCCTCCTTCATCTCGGGGAAGCGGTTGATGGTCTTCGCCAGGGGTCCATCTTCCCAACGCTTACGGCATTCTTCGATCTCGCGCATCTTCTTGTCATCGAACATCGTTGGTCATCAGCCCTTCCTGGTGACGATCTCCCGAATGCGCCACCGTATCACAAAGAACACGAGAAGTCTTTGTCATCGCAGCTTCCGCCATCAGTCTACCAAAAGGAAGGCAGAATGTCGTCGCCCGTTTGCCGGGCCACAAAACGCCAAGGCAGCGAGGCGAACGCTCCTCGGCCGCCCAGGCCGATTCGTGCTGTGCTCTCCCAGGCCACGATCCCGGGCCCCTCGGCCAGGAAGACGGGGGCCGAGGGATCCGTGAGTGAACTTCCGTCTAGCGAGCGGTCGATACCCAGTGCCTGGCAAAGTTTCCCCGGTCCGTCCACCAGGTTCGAGGGTAAGCGACCGTCAGCCGTGCGTGCGAGCCCTCGACGAGAAATCATTGTATCGGTGCCGATGACGGGATATAAACCCCGGATCAACACGGCGTGGGGCTCTTCCCGGGTCAGGCAGGATACGTTCAAACAGTGGTGGATGCCATAGATCAGGTAAACGTATGCCGTACCGGGTTTTGTGTACATCGATGCGTTGCGTTCGCTGCGGTGGTAGCGAAACGCATGGCAGGCCCCATCCAGCGCGCCGCAGTAGGCTTCCGTCTCCAGGATGATACCTGCCGTGCATCGACCCTCGACCCGGGAAACCAGCATCGTACCGAGCAAGTCCCGCGCCACCGCGAGGGCGCCGCGGGACAGTACAGTTGGGCGGAGCACGACTTCGCGCATTGGTTCTTTTCCCCCGGTGCTATGTCAGGGTGATCTTCACCCCGTTCGGTGTCCGTTCACCAAGTTCGACGCCAAATGGCTTCGACCGTAGGGCGAGATCATCCAAGATCTCCTCGAATTCGTCGCCCTCTGCCAGCACCGGGCGGCCGCGGAGGGTCCGTCGCTTCCCGTATCCCAGGGAAACCGGCAATAGCTCGATCTCGGCGAGGGCGCGGTCACAAAAGCGCACTTCGGCCATGACGGCCTGCCAGTACATCGGGTGCGACGGAAACCCATGGGTATCTTCGCCGGTGCGTACGTCATAAGCCCGATCCGGTGTCTCTTCGACGTCCAGGCCGTAGTTATCGTAAAAGTCCTGTGGCAACCACTGTACGGTCTCGTTTTGGAAAATGAAGTTCCCAAGACTGTAGAAAATCGGCCGATCCTGGTAGATCTCGATGGCGCGCATGTGGTGAGGACCATGTCCCACGACCACATCCGCACCCGCATCGATCGCTTTTCGCGCCGTGGATTGGAAGAAATCGGCCGGTGCCCGCGGATCGTCCGGATGCGGCTCGTGACTATGTACGCTGTAGATGACCCAGTCGGCCTGTCGGCTAGCCTCGGCTATCGCGCGAAGGTTCCCCTGTTCGTCGGATGGGTCGACTTCGGTCCAAGTGCGATAGCTATCGTCCTCTGAAACGAGAAACTCCATGTTGCCGAGACTCAGGTGTTTTTCGGGGCATTGGCCACGCATCTTGGCCAGGCGCTCCTTTTGCGCCTGGAGGCCCAGGCTGCGGCTGACTGCCTCCAGTTGTGCGAGTGCCTCCCGGGGAACAGCATAGCGCGTCTTGAATCGAAGGGGGTTCAGCCCCGGGCGACCGGGCAGGTCGGCCCTCTGTTTGCCGGCATGTCCTCCGGCTGGGAACGTCGAGGAAGTAGAAACCAGGGCCACGCGGCCCGCCGCGGTGTCGAGATATCCGGGAGACCGGGCGAGCGCGAGGTTGAGTCCGACCCCCGAGTGGACCATGCCGCGTGCGTTGAGTTCGCGGTCAGTAGCCAAGAGGCCACCGAACATCCAGTCCATGGAATGGTTGTTGGCGCGGGCAAAGAGGTTAAACCCAGCCCACAGTAGATCATCGGCGAGCTCCGGGGCTCCCACGACATACGTTCCGCCGCTTTGCGCCGCGGGATAACCCTCGAAATTGGTGAGAAGTCCCTCGAGATTGGTAAACGCGGCATCGGCGGAGCGAATGCGCTCAATCATGCGAAGGTAGTTGGGCTCGCCGTAGGGGCGAAGCCTTCGTGTGATCAGTGAGTCCCCCGTCAGGTTTAAGGTGATGTCCTTGCCTTCTATTGATGGCAAACATCTTCCTCCTCTCGAAAATTCCTGCGTTGACCGGGCCCCGTGGGGCTTGGTAGCATTAGGCGACTTGCCACGAGGAAGGGGGCAGTACACGGTGGATGCACGGCGGATTTCCCGGCTCGCCCTCTTCATCGCTATGGGCGCCATTCTTCATTGGATAGAGGGAACCCTGCCCGCACCCATCCCCGTCCCCGGTGCACGCCTCGGCTTGGCCAATCTGATTACGCTTCTCGCCGTGCTGCTATGGGGCACACGGGACGCACTCATCGTAGCCGGTGGAAGGGCCATACTCGGTTCACTCCTGGGGGGCACCTTTGGGACACTCACTTTCTTCATGAGCTTCAGTGGCGCATTCTTTGCGGCACTGGTAATGGCGATCGTCGGACACGGCCCCGTAGGCCCGGTCGGCCTCAGCGTGATCGGGGCAGCAATGCATAACATCACACAGTTGTCCGTATTCTACCTTGTGACCGCGCACGTGGGGGTATGGGCATACCTCCCGCCCCTATTGCTCCTGGCCGTTCCGGCGGGCGCTGCCACCGGCCTCGCGGGCGCTTACCTGCTATCGCGCATCGCGGGCCTTGCACCATTCAACGATTTCGGCGGGAAAAGCTCCGGATACGTTCGGTGACCTCGTCGACACGATCCACCGGTTTTACCACCGCGAAAACGACGCGCTCCCCGGCCAGGGTTCCGATTACCTCGGGCCAACTGAGGGCATCAAGGGCTTCGGCGACGGTCTGCGCCGTAGCCGGGAGGGTATGTATCACGATCATGTTCCCACTATGATCGATGCCGGTGACCGAAATCTCCAGGTTACGCACCAGTTCGCGATTAATCTCGGAACGATTGAATCGGGAGGCCTCGCGATAGCGGTACCCCCCATCCTCGGCTGGCGTTTTCACCAGCCCGAGCTCCTTAATGTCACGGGAAACGGTGGCCTGGGTAACCTGTAACCCCTCTTCACGCAGCGCGCGTACCAGCTCATGTTGCGTTTTCACCGGTCGTTCGTTAATGATCCCCAGAATACGCATTTGTCGCCTGGTCTTCAAAAACCTCGCCTCATTCTGTCAACTTGCGTCAAGGGCCGCGCCATGTGGCCGCGATTAACGATCATTATTCGTTCCGAGCAGAGTCCACTCCTGCCCCGTTCCTCTCGTTCCCGGGCAGGCGCAGGGCATATACCAGCCCGCGACGTGCATCGACCGTCACGAAACTGCCAGGTTCGATCGTCGCAGTGGCGGCTTTCACACCCACCAGAACGGGAATTCCCCGGCCCAGTCCCGCCAGCGCCGCGGGCGAGCTGAGACCCGGCTCCTCTGCGATGATGGCGGCCGCATCTTTGACGAAATCCCCGAGGCCCGCGTCCCAGTTGTCGATCACCATCACGTCGCCGGCGCAAAACTCCGGGTTGAACGTCGTTTCGCCCGTCCGTATCGCCGCGCGGCCCCGTGCCGACGTCCGGCCCACACCGGCACCCCGAACGAGGATCTTTCCGAGCGTACGGACCTGTAGGGCATTCGTGGTACCCGGTACTCCCTGGGGCTGCCCACTCGTAATCACGACGCGGGCCCCGGGGGCCACGCATCCCGCGGCCATCGCCACATCTCCGGCATCCTCGACCACGTCTCCCTCGCCCTCTTTGAGCAAAGGATGCACACCCCAGACCAGGGCCAGGCGCTGCCAAACAGCTCTGGCGGAAGTGACCGCGATAACTGGGACCTCTGGCCGATGGCGAGATACCATGATTCCCGTATGTCCGGACTGCGTCGGCGTAAGGATCGCATCAGCGGCCACCTTGGCCGCAATCCAAACGGCGCTCCTTGCGACTGCATCGGTGACGCTTACGGATTCCCCGTCCGGCTCCGATCGCTTCCGAGCACTTCCCCATCCGGATTCGGTCCGCACGATAATCCTGGTCATGGTGGATACCGCTTCCGCTGGATACTTCCCGATCGCAGTCTCGGCGGAGAGCATGACCGCGTCGGTTCCATCGAGGATCGCGTTGGCGACATCACTGGCTTCTGCCCGCGTCGCGATCGGGCTTTCGATCATGGACTCCAGCATTTGCGTGGCGGTTATCACGGGCACGCCGGCTCCGTTGCAGCGCCGGATGATGTCCTTTTGCATCAAGGGAATCTCCTCGGGTGGACAATCGACCCCGAGATCTCCGCGGCCGATCATGACACCGTCGGCAACCTGCAGGATGGCGTCGAGGTTGCGATAACCCATCAGTGTCTCGATCTTGGCAACCAGGGCGGGAGGATTATCCCCGAGGTAGTCACGGGCTTGCAGCACGTCGGTCGCCTGCTGCACGAAGGAAAGTGCGACCCAGTCGGCTCCCACTTCTGCCGCGAGCTCGAGGTCGCGCAGATCCTCGTCGGAGAGAAAAGGAAGGTCCAGCGCGATACCGGGAAAAGCGATGCCCTTCCCGGGTTCGATGGTCGCCGGATTCTCCGTTACGGCGATCACCCAACCGGCCAGGACCTCCACCACGTGCAGCACGACACGGCCATCGTCGATCAAGACGCGCGCATCCTCGGGTACATGGTGGACCAAGTGTGGAACGCTCGTGCGAACCGTGGGCACACCTTCCGGTGCTGCTTTGGGGGCATCTTCGAGTCCCGCCATCGCAAGCCGTTGCCCGGCTTCCAACCTGATGGGCTCCTCCAACCCCTTGAGGCGAAGCTCCGGTCCACGGGTATCGAGCATCAGGGCAAGGGGCCGCTCGGGTGATACACGGCTACCCGTTTTGCGGACCATGGCGATCATTTCCCGATGCGCGGCATCGGTGCCGTGTGATAGGTTGACCCGGGCGACGTCCACCCCACGCTCGTATAGCCGAAGTAGGGTAGGTTCATCATCGCAGGCTGGGCCCACGGTGGCGACGATCTTCGTGTTTCGCAAAAGGGTGGACAATTCACTCCCTCATTCCTGTAGCTCTGCAAGCATCATTAGACCTCGGCTGACCCGATATGCCTCCTCGTAATCCCGGGCTTGGTAAGAGACGGTAAGGGCGTCAAGCCGCCTGGTGCCCGGTATGTAATGATGGGCATCGGCCCGCGTGCTGTCGGTGAATTGGAGGGTAATGTGTACGGGCGCACTGATTTGTAGCGGCTGCACCTGGTTGGCCGCGAGAGCGGACCGCACCCCGGCGCGTATGTGCTCCCGGGCCAACACCGGATGCAACGAGCGCGCAGCTTGTCGTCCCCGCGCACGCTTGACCGTAACGGTGGCTACCCCGGGCACAAGTTCGGCGGCTTCCCGGGTTGCGTAATCATCGCCGCTTGCGAATACCAGGGGTACACCGTAATACCCGGCCAAGGCGGTGCACATCCCGATTTCGCCAAAGGCGCACTCGTTTACCGTGTACCGCAATACTCCACGGGTGTAGGTGTGGTTGAGCACACCCCGCGTTCCCGCCATCGCGTGGGTACCGATCATGATGAGCGCAGTGGTAGTACGATCAAGTCCCTCTACCATGCTCGCTGCCTTGGGGCTCCCGGATACGAGCTCGGCGCGTGGGTCCAACTCTTCGATCATGAGATTGCGCATACCGCCGTGGGCGTCGTTCACCAGCACACTGTTCGCCCCCGCATCAAAGGCACCACGAACGGCGGCATCGGCCTCGGCGGTCATCAGGCGGCGGAACCTTTGGTACTCCCGATTTTCCGACGCCGTCTCTTTCCAGTCGACGACCCCGGCGACGCCTTCCATATCAACCAGGATGTATACGTGCATGACGTACGATCACCTCGCTTGTGCCCCGCGTACTCCTTCCCGTGAAGGAGCATGCTGTCTGTATCTTCGCTCGCCCAAGGGACTTCCCCTGCCCAAAAGTGGTGCAGGAAGAAGAGCCGCACGAGGTGAATTACCTAAGGTTGATGCAGGAGCCCACGCCCGTGCACTTCGCAGGAGCAAAGGAGAAAGGACGATTTATCTTGACAGATTTCGGTCGCCACTTCGATACCCGCGCCATCCACGCCGGGGAGTCCCCGGGCCCGGATCCGGGCTCGCACGTCGTGCCGATATACCAGACCTCGACCTTCATCTTTGACGATGCCGAACAAGGGGCCCGCCGATTCGCCGGTGAAGAGTCCGGTTATATCTACACCCGGCTAGGAAATCCCACGGTTCGTGCCCTCGAGGAGAAAATGGCCGACCTCGAAAACGCCGAAGATGCCGTCGCGTTCGGTTCCGGCATGGGCGCCATTAGTGCAGCTTTTTTGCAGATGCTGTCGGCGGGAGACCATGTGGTATCGATCCGTACCATTTACGGATGCACCTATGCACTGCTGACGGGTATGCTCAAACGCTTCGGGATCGAGGTTACCTTCGTGGACGGGAGGGACATCGACGCAATCCGGGATGCCGTTCGACCGAATACCCGCATGCTATACGGGGAAACGCCGGCGAACCCGAATATGGCCCTCGTAGACCTCGAAGCGTTCGCCGCCCTGGGGAAGGAAACCGGCATTCCCACGGTGATCGACAACACGTTCATGTCCCCCGCCCTGCAGCGCCCAATCGACTGGGGCGTCGACGTGGTGGTGCATAGTGCAACGAAATACCTGGGTGGCCATGGGGACGTGATCGGGGGAATCCTCGTGGGCTCTTCGGATTTTGTTGGTCAAATCAAGGACGATGTCCTTAAGGACGTGGGCGCGGTACTGGGACCGTTCGACGCGTGGTTGCTGATCCGTGGACTCAAGACGCTTCCCCTCCGCATGTCGCGTCACAACGAAAACGCCCAGCGCGTGGCGGAGTTCTTACAGGCGCATCCGGCGGTTTCCTCGGTGCACTACCCGGGGCTCCCATCGCATCCACAGCATGCCCTCGCAACCCGGCAGAATCCGATGGGTTTCGGTGGTATGATCTCTTTCCACCTCGACGGCGGGATCACTGCCGGTCGACGGTTATTGAACGCCGTAAACGTTTGCACGCTCGCGGTAAGTCTGGGGGCGTGTGACACCTTGATCCAGCACCCCGCCTCGATGACGCACTCCACGCTGGACCAAGAGCAGCTGATCGCGGCCGGGATCGACCCGGGCCTGATCCGCCTGAGCGTGGGCCTTGAACATGTCGACGACATCATCGACGACCTGCGAGATGCCCTAGACTACGCATAAGCGACGATGAAAGAGTGGGGAGACGCGCGGCGCCGAATCGGCAAATATTTCAAAGCCATTACATTCTGGGGAGATTTCTGGTATATCGGGGTGCAATGCAGAGCAATCCCGGTGATATCTTCCCTCCGGTCACCAGCCGAACCGGGGTCTGCGAAAATCGTGAGATTCGGGCGAATCAAGAGGTTTACTCATTGTGGAGAATCCATCTAGAATTGCAATAAGCAGTTGTGAGGGTGTTGAATTGCGAATAAGCGCGATATACTTCTAGATGCGAAGTATTTCTCGGTTTTTTCGGCAAACTCCACCCTCCACTCGAAAGACCAAATCGTTGGATGTCGTCGATGATCCCGCCGAACGACCCTTGGGAGGGGGTGGCTCGTAGGGCGAAAGACCATAATCGTATGGACCCACCCATGCCAATTTCGGTAGACAAAGATTTGCGAAGCACACGTTTCGTGACGAATTCACCAATTTCGAGGGGGTTACACCTGTGAAACGAGTTCTCAGCATACTCTTCGTCCTGATGCTGATGTTTGCGCTGGTCGCCTGCGGTGCACCTGCAGACGAGCCTGCAGATCCCGAGCCTGCCGAGCCGGCCGAGCCCGCGGACGATGAAGAGGACGAGGAAGAAGAAGAGGTCGTCGAGGATCCGGACGCGAAGACCGACTGGGTCATTGCGCTGGAGACGGACATCGTCCAGTTCGATCCCATCCAGATCGGTGACGCCACCACCAGTGGCGTGGCCTTCCAGATGTTCGAGCGCCTGATGACCCGCTCGCCCGACGGACAGCCCATCCCCTGCCTTGCGGAGGATTGGGAAGTTTCCGATGACGGCCTCGAGTGGACGTTCTTCCTGCGCCAGGGCGTGGAATTTCACGATGGGTCGCCCTTTAACGCCGACGTCGTAGAGTGGCACTTCAAGCGGGCGCAAAGTGACGATAGCAACTTCCAGGCGCAGTTCTCTGCGATCGTCGACATGGAAATCGAGGATGACTACACGATCACCTTCACCCTCGACGAACCGAATGCGGCTTTCCCCGACAACGTGATCATGCCCAACGGTGGCTTCATCCCCAGCATGGAAGCCTTCGAGAGCATGGAGTACGAAGACTGGGCGATGGAACCCATCGGGACCGGCCCGTTCATGTGGAGCGAATGGGTCCAGGGTCAGCGTGTGGAACTCGTCAAGAACCCCAACTGGTGGGGCGACGGACCCAAGCTCGAAAAGGTCATCTACCGCGTGATTCCCGAGGCTAACACCCAGGTCATCGAGCTGGAGACCGGTGGCGTAGACATGATCACCCGGGCATCCGTCCAAGATCTCGAGCGCTTCGAGGCCAACCCGGATCTCAATGTCATCGTCACGCCGGCCTATCGTAGCCGTCAGTACGAACTGAATGTCGAGCGTTTCCCCTTTGACGACAAGCGAATCCGTGAAGCCGTCAACTGGGCCGTGGATATGCCCTCCATCGTCGAGGCCGTCGCCAGCCCAATCACCCAGTACGCGGACTCCCTACTGCCGATGGCCGGTTGGGGTTATCCCGGTGAGGGCGTACTGCCAAACATCGGCTATGACCCCGACAAGGCACGCGAGCTCATCGAGGACGCGGGTTTTGAGATGGTCGGCGACTACTACGAGAAGGACGGGGAGCGTCTCAGCATCGAGATCCACTCGCCCGATCACCGCTACTTCATGGACAAGGACATCTCCGAAGTCGTCCAGAACCAGTTTGCCCAGGTCGGTATCGAGTCCAACGTAAAGGTCATGGAATGGGGTGCCTTCCTCGATGAAGTGCGCGCCAGCGAATTCCAGATGACCTTCCTCGGCTGGAACCAGTCCGGTGCCGATCCCTCCCTGTTCACCGACGCCAAGGTGATGACCGGTGGTCGCGGTAACTACGCCAACCATAGCGATCCCGAGCTGGACGAACTACTGCGCGAAGCGCTGCGCGAGCAGGATATCGACGTCCGCAAGGAGCTCTACGAAGAGGCGCAGTTCATGATCAACGAGAACGTCTGGCACATCTTCGTCGGTAACGAGTCGCTGATGTGGATCCACCCCGCGAACGTGCGCGGTTGGGATCCCAGCCCGGCCATTTCCGGCGACTACACGCAGCTGTACTTCGAGTAATCGCCATTACCGGCTCACTGCCGCGCACCGGGCGGTGCGCGGCAGTGAGCACCTCTGTCAGGAGGAGATGCCGTGTTTGAATATGCGATGCGGAAGATAGTGAATGCCATCCCCATACTCATCGGGGTGAGCATCCTGGTGTTCCTGCTCGTGCACCTAACCCCGGGAGACCCGGCACGAATCCTCGCCGGGCCGGAGGCCTACGAAGAGGATATCGCGGCGATACGCGAGCGCCTCGGGTTGAACGATCCGATCCACGTCCAGTATTGGCGCTTCATCAGTAGCGCCGTGCGCCTTGATTTTGGACGATCATTTCGAACGCAACGTCCCGTGACGCAAGACATACTCATGCGATTCCCCAACACCCTGCAACTGGCGATGGTGGCCATCACGTGGTCGGTGATCTTCGGTGTCGGCATTGGTGTGTACGCCGGTGTGCGGCCCAATTCGATCGGCGATAGCCTGTCAATGGGCGCAGCCCTAGTCGGGGTCTCCGCGCCATCGTTTTGGAAGGGGCTATTGCTCATGCTGATCTTCGCCTACTTGCTGGGTTGGCTGCCCGCTTCTGGAATGGGGGAGTCATTCTTCTCGGCGGATGGACTCAAGCGCATGATCATGCCCGCGATCACCCTCGGAACGGGAACCGCAGCGGTCATGGCCCGCATGACGCGCTCGAGCATGCTCGAGGTTCTCAACCAGGATTACATCCGAACGGCGCGGTCCAAGGGTTTGAGCGAGCGCAACGTCGTGTATCGGCACGCCCTGCGCAACGCACTCATCCCGGTCGTCACCTTGATCGGCCTCCAGCTGGGTGTATTGATGGGTGGCGCGGTGATCACCGAGCAGGTATTTGCCTGGCCCGGGGTCGGGACTCTGGTGATCAACGGGATCAATGCGCGGGACTATCCCATGGTGCAGGCGTGCATTCTCTTGATCGCCACCATCTTCGTCGTCGTAAACCTGCTCGTGGATCTGACCTATTCGCTCATCGATCCACGGATTCGATACAATTAATTTGGGGGCTGGTGTGAAATGAACGTACTGATTCGCCTAACGCGACATAGATCAGCGCGCGTGGGACTTGTGTGTCTGGCTCTCATCTTCGGGATGGCAGCCTTTGCACCATGGCTGGCCCCGGAGGGTTATGACGACCAAGACCTGATGATCCGCCTGCAGCCGCCGTCGAGCGAGCACCCACTGGGCACGGACCAGCTCGGGCGACAGTTGACCTCCCGCATCATATGGGGTGCGCGGATTTCTTTGCAGATCGCATTCTTAGCGACCGGTATCGGTCTGGTGATCGGATCCGCCCTCGGTCTCACGGCGGGATTCTACGGTGGCAAGCTCGATCGTTTCATCATGGGACTCATGGACGTCCTCCTGGCCTTCCCGGGGATTCTCTTGGCCCTCGCGGTCGTGGCCGTACTGGGCCCGGGACTCTATAATGTCATGATCGCCGTGGGCATATCGGGCATACCGCGTTTTGCCCGTCTCGTCAGGGGGTCGACCCTCTCCGTTCGTGAGAAGGAATACATCGAGGCACAACATGCGCTTGGTGCACGCGACCTGGGGATTCTCATTAAGCATATACTCCCGAACATCATCGGGCCCATCATTGTATTGGCGACCCTGCGCGTCGGTACCTCGATCATGCAGGCAGCCGGTGTGAGCTTCCTGGGCCTTGGGGCACAGCCTCCTCTTCCCGATTGGGGCGGTATGGTCAGCCAGGGACGTCACTTGCTGCGCTCGGAATGGTGGGTCGGCATCTTCCCAGGTGTCGCGATCTTAATTTGTGTGTTCGGCTTCAACCTTCTCGGGGACGGTGTGAGAGATGCCCTGGACCCGAGGGTGCGTATCGCGAAGAAGGGACAGGGACCAAAGGAGGAAGCCGCTACCCCCAGCTAACGGCCCATGTTGGTCTGTAGGTAGAGACCGTCTGGGATTTGGAGGATGGGAAGATGGACCCGGACTCGAAGGACGAGAGAACCCTGGATACGACCACTGATCCGAAACGAACACTCCCCGGAGGCCGTCCCGTCCCGGGGAGTGTTCGTTGTTTATGATGTGGGGCATCCCGCAAACCCGTGCCGAGTACGGAACAGGCATGAACTACCCCCTGTGCACCGCGATGCCCGCACCGCCCAGGCCTTGGAATCCGCAAAGCGTGTTTAACCCGCGACGATCCGGGTTCCCGCGCGACCGTCCACCGCTTCCTCTGCGGACTGAAGTCCCGCGATGACCGACCAGCGATCCGCGCGGCTTTGAACGAATCGCATTCCGGCGAGCACCTTCGGCTTCATACTACCGGCCCGGAAATGCCCGGCAGCCGCGTAGCGTTCCGCTTCCGCCAGTGTCATGCGGTCGAGGGCACGCTCGTCCGGTGCGCCGAAATTGATGGCCACCCGGGGAACATCGGTCAGGATCATGAGCCCGTCCGCCCCCACATCCTGGGCAAGGCGTTCGCCGGCAAGGTCCTTATCGATCACCGCTTCGATCCCGCAGAGCGTCCCGTCTTCCTCCTCGATTACGGGGATGCCGCCACCACCCGAGGCGATTACCACGACGCCAGCGTCTACGAGCTGGCGAATGGCGTCACGTTCTGCAATGCCGAGGGGGTCTGGCGATGGTACCACCCGTCGCCAGCCCCGTCCGGCATCTTCCTTGACGACGAACCCCTTTTCCCGCGCCAGCACGAGGGCTTCCTCCTCGGAATAGAAGGGACCGATCGGCTTGCTGGGATCCGAAAAGTCCGGGTCATCTGTGGAGACAAGGGTTTGCGTCACCACGGTGGCGACGGGAAGGTCGAGGCCGTGCTCGGCCATGGCAGCGCGCAGGCTTTGCTGGAACATATACCCGATGAAACCCTGGCTTTGCGCCCCACAGATGTCCAGCGGCATCGCTGGCACCTGGTCTTTGCTTGCCTCATTTTGGAGCAAAATGCTGCCGACCTGCGGCCCATTCCCGTGGGTGAGGACGAGTCGATATCCCTTGTTTATCAAAGATGCCAGGTGGCGACAGGCTCCCATGATGTTCGCGCGTTGTTCCGTCGCCGTTCCCTTCTCCCCCGGTTTTTGGATGGCATTCCCGCCCAGGGCCACCACCACAAGCTGGCCATCAGTTTGCATAGCATCCACCTTTCAGCATTTTTCTATCCCCACCCCGACCGGGGCGGAAACAGCTGGACCTGGATCGGAACCCCGATCCAATCGTGTGTTTCGCGGGCCGCGGCCGCGAGTAGCCGTTTACCCAGGGCTATCGACTCCTCTGGGTTTAGGACGATGTGCGATTTCTGGCGAAGCGACCGCGTATCCCTTCCGCTGGGCAGCGGAAAAGCCTCATCCGCTTCCACTCCGTAGGTCCTGAGATCCCATAGGCTCAATTGCGTGAAGACGCGAGCGCGAAGTCGGAGTCCATCACGGGGTACCACCACGGAGACCGGACCCTCCAGGACGATGCAGAGCGCATAGAACCTACGCAGGGGATGCCCCGTGTACAGGAAGAGGCGATCTCCGCGGGCCACACGAGATCCGGCGCCGGGAAACCAGATGTAGCGCTGATCCCACTCGTGATGGCGCGCCTGGGTATAGGGCGCCTCGATCGATCCCGTGATCTTGATCCAATCAGACATCTGTTTCCCCGTTCAGCAGGGCCAGGATACACAATGGGGCCCGGTGGCTTCCACAGCCCCCGGGCCTCGTGGTTTTCACCGGATTGGTCCGCGGGCCCGCCGGTTAGTCAACGAACTCTACATTTAGCAAGTGTGTCGAGCAGGAGATGCACGGGTCATATGCACGAACGAGCATCTCCAACAACAAGGTGATCTCTTCTTTATCCCTATCCATCACCTGCGGTACCAGGGCACGGAGGTCCAGCTCGATGTTGGCCAGGTTCTGGCCCGTCGGGATGATGCAGTTGGCCCGGGTGATGTGACCGGTGTCGTCGATCTCGTATTCGTGGAACAAAATGCCGCGAGGGACTTCCGCTGCACCCACCCCCACGCCGGGCCGGAAGGAGACATCGCGCGGCTCCTCCTCGAGCCCATCGCGCAGGAACTGATCGATGAGGTCGATGGAGTCCTCCAGGCAATGCACGCCCTCGACGACCTGGGCGACCGAGTTCATGAAGGGGTTGGTGCAAATCGGGGACAACCCGAGTGCGGCGGCGACCTCGGCCGCCTCGGGGCGTAGGTGCTCATGGTTGACGTTGTAACGCGCCAGTGCGCCGACCATGTACGAGTCCCGGTTATGTGCACAGTGCTTGGCCGTAGAGTGCGCGACAGCCCGTTCATTGGTGACCTTGAGATAATCATGCACATCGTAATGAAAACCATCCGTCGTGCGGATGTCACCGGAGATCCAGGCGTACTCGTCATCGAGGGCAAGGGCGACATATTCAGTCTCCCGGGCGAAATCGGGGATCTCGATCGTCTTGAGGAGATCGACAGTGGTAGCCATGTCTTCGCGCGCCGCCACCAGGCGTTCGCGCATATCCCGAAGCTGTTGCGGGCTCGGGAGGATCGAGAAACCGTTGACCTTCATCGCGATCGGATGTACCTTGCGACCGGCGATCATGTCACCGAGATCGTTGGCGAGTTTCTTCAGTCGAAGGGCCATCTTGACCACTTCCGGCTTGTCCCCCACGAGCTCGAGCGCACTACCCGCCCCGAAGAAATCCGGCGCGGCGAGGAAGAAGACGTGCAACCAATGGCTCTGCATGGTCTCTGCGTTGAAGAGTAGCTTGCGCAGTTTGATCGTCTGCTCCGATGGCACGACACCGAGTGCATCCTCCAGGGCGTTGATCGATGCCTGCGCGTGGCCGACGGCACAAATCCCGCAGATCCTGGAGGTGATGTAGGGTGCCTCATCCCATGGTCGTCCTCGGAGGAAGGATTCGAAGAACCGGGGGGATTCGACGATCTCCAGTTCCGCCTTCTTGAGCTCGCCATTCTTTACATCGACGACGATGTTCCCATGCCCCTCCACGCGCGTCATGTGATGCACATTAATGTTGAGGTCCCGCTTGGTCGCCAAACTACTTCACCTCCTCGGCCTCGGGCAATGCGGCGTTAAACATCTTCAGCCGATTCACTGCATCTTCCCGGGCCATACCATGGTCCTGCATCACCTGCACCATCGAATCAAAGTTCGCTTGGTCCATGAATCCTCGGCATCCGATACATGAAGAACCGTATGTCGGGCACAGGGCTCCGCAACCGGCCCGGGTCACCGGGCCCATGCAGAACTCCCCGGCGTCCATATCGTAGACGCACACGTTTTCTTCCATGCGACACTCGACGCACACCGCGAAGTTGGGGTCATACGGTCGGCGCGCGAGGAGCAGTGACGTGAAGAGGCGCGCAAACTCCTCGCGTGTGATCGGGCACGTGCGCAGATAGAAATCCACGTTCACGACCTGGTCGATCGGACGCGCGTCGATCGTGTCGTAGTAACGCGCTGCGTCGCCGTATACCTCGCGCAGGTTCTCCTCGGAGTCAAACCGGTTCTTGATCGCGTTTACGCAACCGGAAGCGGCGCAGGCACCGAGGGCCACCACGACATCCGCCTTGCGTCGCATTTCCCGAAGTACCGTGATCTCGGACTCCCGGGATATGGAACCCTCGACGAAGGCGATATCGTAGTCGCTATCGATGGGATCCATGGCCTCCCGGAAGGTTACCAGGTCGATCGCTCCTGCAATGTCGAGCAACTGCTCTTCCATGTTCAATACCTGCAACTGGCATCCTTCGCAACTTGTGAAACTAAAAAAACCTACCTTGGGTTTCACGGGTTTCCCCCTTCCTAGAAGGCCTTCACCTCGGCATACGAAAAGCATGGCCCCTCGCGGCATACATAGACAGAGCCTTCCTGGCAGTGACCGCACTTGCCCACTCCACACTTCATCCGGCGCTCCAGCGACAGGAAGGTATTCTCGTCGGGGATGCCAAGTCGTGTGGTCTGCTGGACCACGAAGCGGAACATGATGTCGGGGCCGCAGATGTAGGCCACCGTGTCTTTAGGATCAAAGTCCACGCGGGGGAACAGGGTTGTCACCACGCCGACGTTGTGCTTCCACGTATCATCGGTCATGTCGACGGTCAGGTGGAACTCGACGTCGGGATCGGCATCCCACTGGGCGATCTCGTCCTCGTACAGCAGCGTATCGGGAGAGCGCGTGCCATAGAAGAGGATGACGCGACGGAAGTCCGAGCGGTTCTCCAGCGCCGTCTTGATCACGGAACGGAGGGGAACCAGACCGAGGCCACCGGCGACGAACAGGATGTCCTTCCCCTTGGCGGGCTCGAGGTCGAACCCCCGGCCAAACGGACCACGGATGCCCACCCAGTCCCCGATATCCAGGCCCCGGAGAATGTCCGTCACGTTTCCTACGTGACGAATGCACAACTCGAACCCGTCCTTCATGGAGGGCGGGGAAGTGACCGAGATGGGAGCCTCCCCCACGCCAAACACCGATACACCCACGAACTGCCCGGGATCGTGATCGAGACTTCGCTCCGACTCCAGCCGCAGGTGATACCAGGTTTCCTCTTCCGTCATCGCTTCCTTGTCGATGATCTGTGCCGGTTCAGGCACGTAGAGGGCACTCGATTCCTTCGCAACATTCATCAAGATTCACCTCCCAGGCGCTCGTGGAGAGCGTTATACATTTCCGGATGGTAGATGTCCACAAGGCACGTGCGGAAGCAACGGGCACAGCCCGTGCAGAATACCTCGCCGTACCGATCAAAGGTGGATCGTGTCTTGTGGTAGAGTTTGTGCCGGAGACGGTCCTTGCGATCGCTACGGAAGTTTTCGTCGCCCGCGACGAGGGCGAACTCGAGCAGGGTGCATCCATCCCAGCGCCTCTTGCGCTCGCCCGATGACAGGCCAAGGCTCACGTCGTCCTGCACGTCAAAGCAAAAACACGTCGGACAGACCAGGTTACAGCGACCGCAGCCGAGGCATAAGTCGCCGTTTTCAATCCACACCGCACTATCCTCGCTGTCACCGACGAGATCGGGCAATGCATCCAGGTCCGGTACGATTTTTTCGGCAGAGGGTGCGAAGGCCTCTTCTCGCTTTCCTTGCAGGACCTCCCACCGCGCCCGATCATCCTCCGTCACGGCGCGCGATTGGAGTGTCTCTAGGAGGTCATCTCCGCGTTCAGAGCCCACGGAGACGATCCAGTCATCGCCCCAATCGGTGAGGAGGAGATCGAAGCCCTCTTCGACATCATTTGCTCCCATCGCTGCGCAGAAGGCGTGCTCATCGCACGGCTCGAGACAGGTCAACCCGATCAACGTGGCGCGATTCCGCCGGGCAAAGTAATTGTCATCTTCGAAGGTATCCTTGTAGGCCTCATCGCTCTGGCGAATCGCCTTGAGGTCACAGGTCCGCACGCCGAGGAGGACGCGAGCACACGCGTCAATCCGCGGCTCGGCACGTACCCGTGCGCCGGATGCGACGGACGCCTCATCTTCCGTCGCGAACTCCACCAGCACTTCCTCGGGCGGGAGAAAGTACTTCTTGGGTGGATTGAGGGTGGGTATGTAGCCGTCCACCTCAAGGGTCGAGGCATCCTTGACTTCCCGGTAGGAAAACCGGTCGTAACCCCGCGATACGGGGGCGACGACGTCGGAGGTTTCGGCCAGGGCCTGAATCATCTCGTCAAATGCGCGCTTGGACACCACCTTGGAACCTATCATGATCGTGATGCTCCTTTGCATGGTTTTTGAATTCGCTTCACCGATACTCCCTGCCTTCTTCCTCGGATCCTTCCGAATCCTTCAACTGTGGCCTGTCCGCTCGCGTTTGCGTTGATCTGTATGGCCCGCCCGCGGCGTCAAGTGCACGGTGGCAGTAGCCCCGGCAACTACATCCGACAAAGTGCCTCTTCGGCGGCACGGACGCCGGCGCCCGCGTCCACGTCATGACCCCGGACACACAACCCGCGCTCGATGGCCCCGAGCGTGGCCAGGATATCGGATGCGTTGACGTCACCCATGTGGCCGATCCGGAAATACTCCTGTTTGATCTCGGGGTGCAGGCCACCGGCGGTGAATACTCCTTCGGCGGCCACGGCGGGAACCAGCTCAGGTCCGATGCCCCGGGGATAGTACGCGGCAGTCAGGGTGGACGCCGCCAGGGATTCCTGCACCGGTACGATTTTCATGCCGAGGGCCCGGATGCCGGCGCGGAAGGCGGCTGCCAGCCTCCGGTGGCGTGCAA
>PUNF01000168.1 GCA_003552525.1 Clostridia bacterium
CGAGTACGGCGGGAATGGAGTTGACCGTGACGGCGATGGTTCCGATACCGCCGGGGATCTCCGGTGTGATGGCCATGGAGATGCCGGGCGTACCGTGTATCTCGACGAAATCCCCGGTATCTACCGAAGCGGCTCCCGGTTGGACCTGCTGCGGGTGCTCGAGGCGAATGACCTCCCGGTCCCCCACGAAGCCGCTGGCGCTGTGGTTACACCCGGCCACGTTGCCGGCCGGCACACGGATATGTTCCCCGGTGCGATCCTGCTCGGCAATGATGGGCTCGCGAACCTGCTCGATGCGATCGAGCGTCCACCCCAGGGCCCGTGCGATCATATGCATGGACTCGGGGAATCCCACGTGGCCCACGATGGTACCGTTCTCCAGCCCTTCGCGAAAGGCCTCCGGTGTCGTCCCCACGCCCTGCGTGCGCATCACCGTGGGGCCGAAGGGAGATAGGTCGTTTACGCGCCGCGCGTGGATTTTCTCCACGGAAATGCAGGCACCGCTCAGTGCGATGATCAGGGTGTCGAGGATGAAGCCCGGGTTAATTCCAGTCCCCAGTACGGTTCGATTCCGCTCCCGCGCCAGGCGATTCAGCGCGGCTGCCGCTTTCCCATCGCGAGCCGCGGGGTACGCCATTTCCTCGGCGATGCTGATGCAGTCCATGTCGGCCTGCAGGGCTTCCTCGATCTGCGGGCGGACATCCTCCACGAAGGAAGACGTGGCGATGATACAAAGATCTGCGGGTGTTTGGGCCAGGACGTCCCCGAGTGAATCCTTCACCGCGACATCCACGGAGGTATCCCCGACCAGGTCCCCGAGGGACGTGCCGACCTTCTCCGGATCACCATCGACGGCGCCCACCAGCGCAATGCCGTCCAGTGCCGCGATCGCGCGGCCAATCCCGGAGCCCATGGCTCCCAGTCCCCACAAGATTACGCGAATCTCATCCAAGATAATGTGGCTCCCTTCCGCTACCCGTGCCTACGGGCTCCCTGCCCGGTCCATGTGCAGCGATTTGCCGGGCATTATGCATCGAATGAATGCTTTCGCCGGCGGGCACTCGCGAACCTGCCGGGGATGCGGAATGGGCGCAAAATCGGGAAAGTGATGCAGGTGGCGATATGCCCCACACCGCCGGAGCGAAATGGAATGAAAAGTGGCCCTGGACCAGGCAGCTAGGCGCGCTCGGGCGTACCCCGCCAACGCAGGGGAGGACGAACGACATGGCCACCCGCGGTGGCCCCTTCTAGCGTATCCAGGCATGTATCGAGGACGGCCCGATGCAAAGATGTGTTATGTGGGTCCCCGAAGGGGGCACCAAAGGGGAAGGGCAGTTCCACCGTACGAGGGGGAACGACCAGCGCGGTTACTTCCGGGAATATACTGATGGTGACGGTCGGAATCCCGGAGGACTCGAGGCTTCTCGCGATCAATCCCACGGATTGATTGCAAAGCGGTCAGGTGGGGGCCAGTATCACGGCATCCACACCCCGTTCGAGGAAGCGATGGGCCACCTCGACGCTGGTTTGTCTCGAGAGGACCTCGGTGCGCAGGCAGTATCCCATGAAGCTGACGTGCTCTTGGGCGCTGGCCCCGATCCTGCCCTCCGCCTCCATCTCCTCCAGCCGATCCAGGGGAAGGGCGACGTTGAGGTCCCTGTCCACGTAGCGGTGGTCGTAGTGCGTGTGTGCGATCGCCAGGTCTTCGCGGCGTGCTTCGCGCGGGATCACGCGGTAACCGGGATCGCCCATCGGTTCCGTGGTATCAAAGGTGGCCTCGCCCGCGAGGTGGAATCCCCCGGAAGAAACGAGGGCGACGGTCGCGCGCCCGAGGGGCTTCGATGGCAACACAAAGGGAACCGCGGATCCGCGTCGATCCGCCAGTGAGAAATCGGGATCCACCCTGGAACGCAGTCCCTCTTCGAGTGCATATGCGCGTGCAAGATCCTTTTTGTTCATGGTGATTTGCATTCCCGTGCGCGTGGCATCCAAACCAATAATGGATCATTCGGCCAAGACTTCACCCGCGCCCGAGGATGTCCCGCGCCATGGCGAGCTGCGCGGCGACGCTATCGGGAGCCGTACCCCCCGCGAGGTTTCGGTTTGCGATGATGCCCCGGGTCCGGATCCGTTCGACGATATCCGATGCAAACAGCGGTGAAAATTTCCGCCAGGTCTCGGGCGATAGATCGGCCAGCTCCAGGCCGTTTGCTTCGCAGTGCGCCACGATCTCTCCCACGATGCGGTGCGCCTCGCGAAACGAAGTGCCGCGATGCACCAGGTAGTCCGCGGCATCGGTGGCACCGAGGAATCCGGTCTCGGCCGCCGCCCCCATCCGCCCGGGATCGACCTCGATGGAGGCCACCAAGCCCGCCGCGATATCCAGGCAGGACAGCAGGGTATCGGATGCGTCAAAGAGGCCTTCCTTATCCTCCTGCATGTCGCTGTTGTAGGCCAGCGGCAATCCCTTCATGGTGGTCAATAGTCCCATCAGGCTCCCGTACACGCGCCCACTCTTACCGCGGAGTAGCTCGGCGGAATCCGGATTGCGCTTCTGCGGCATGATGCTGGAACCGGTCGCGTATCCTTCGCCCAGGCGGACAAACCCGAACTCGCTGGTGGACCATAGGACCAACTCCTCCGCGAACCGGCTTAAGTGCATCATGGTGATGGCGGCCGCCGACAGGTATTCGACGATGAAATCGCGGTCGGACACGGCGTCCATGCTGTTCGCGTATATTCCCGAGAATCCCAAGAGTCCGGCGGCGAATTCCCGGTCGAGCGGGTAGCCCGATCCCGCGAGGGCGGCAGCGCCCAGGGGAGATCGATCGGCGCGGGCCCGGCAATCGAGAAAACGACTCCGGTCCCGCTCGAACATAAAGAAGTATGCCAGGAGGTGGTGGGCCAGGACGACGGGCTGCGCGCGCTGCATGTGCGTATACCCGGGCAACACCGTGTCCGCGTGGCCGTTGGCGAGCGCCACCAGGTTCCGTTGCAGGGCGCGAATGCCGGTTTGAACATCGTCGATGACATCGACGACGAACAGGTGCAGGTCCGTGGCCACCTGGTCATTGCGGCTTCGCCCGGTGTGCAGTTTCTTCGCCACCGGCCCAATGACGTCGGCCAGGAGCACCTCGACGTTGGTATGGATATCCTCGTGGTCCCGGGAAAGCGTGGCCTTCCCACTGCGAATGGCTTCTTCCACCGTGTCGAGGCCCGCGAGGATCATCTCGAGCTCTTCTTCGCTCAGAATGTCCGCGCGATGCAGCGTGGCCGCATGCGCACGGCTTCCCCGGATATCCTCGCGGTACAGGCGATGATCGAAGTCGATGGACGCGGTGAAATGGCGCGCCGTGATACCCGCATCGGCGCCGAACCTTCCCCCCCAGAGCGGGGTATTATGGCCGCTGCATCCCGGCAATTGCACTCACCGTCCCCTGCTGGTCCGCGGTCCCGTCGTTCTTGCTGGCCACGGCCGCGTGCACGGTGGTCGGCAATCCCCAGACCGTGATGAACCCCTCGGCCGCCCGGTGATCGAAGGTGTCCTCGGCGCCGTACGTCGCCAGGTCGGCATCGTACAGTGATTGCGGGGATTTGCGCCCGACGGCCTGGCAGGTCCCGCGATGCAGCTTCAGGCGCACGGTACCCGAGACCCGTTTCTGAGATTGCTCCACGAAGGCATCCAGCGCCTCCCGTAGCGGCGAAAACCAGAGCCCAAAGTAGACCAGCTCAGCATACTTGTGCTCGAGCCCGGCCTTGAAATGGGCCAACTCCCGCGGGAGCGTGAGATCCTCCAGGTCGCGATGGGCTTCCAGCAACATGACGGCCGCCGGTGCCTCGTAGATCTCACGCGACTTGATCCCCACCAGTCGATTCTCGACGTGGTCCAGCCGGCCGACACCATGCATACCCCCGATTCGATTTAACTCCGACAGCAGCGTGGCCGGGGACATCTCAACGCCATCGATGGCGACGGGAATTCCCCCGGAGAACGTCACGTTCACGTACCGGCACGCCGCGGGCGTATCCGCCACCGATGCCGTCCACGCGAAGACTTCCTCCGGCGCCTCGATCCAGGGGTCCTCCAGGACGCCGCACTCGATGCTACGGCCCCACAGGTTCACGTCGATGCTAAAGGGATTCTGCTTGCCCACGGGAACCGGGATCCCGTGTTCCTTCGCATAGGCGATGGCGTCGGTACGCGCCATGGGGGATTCCCGTACCGGCGCAATGACCTCCAGGTCCGGGTCGAGTGCTTTCACCGACACGTCAAACCGCACCTGGTCGTTTCCCTTGCCGGTGCACCCGTGGGCCACGGCGCGCGCTCCCTCGGCGTGGGCACAATCGACCAGCAGTTTCGAGATCAGGGGCCGGGACAGGGCCGAAGAGAGCGGGTATCGTCCCTCGTAGAGGGCATTGGCCTTGAGAGCCAAGAAGGCGTATTCTTTCGCGAACTCTTCCCGTACATCTACCACATGGCAATCGATGGCGCCGATATCCAGGGCTTTCTGTCGGATCCCGTCCAGGTCTTTCCCCTCGCCCACGTCGGCCGCGAGCGCAATCACGTCCATTTCGTATGTTTCCCTGAGCCAGGGAATAGCCACCGAAGTATCCAATCCGCCGGAGTATGCCAGTACCACCTTGTCCTTCATCGCGACCCCTTTCCCACGTTTCGCCAGCATTATGCGGATGATTATACTGTAATGTCGTATTATTATGCAATACGCCCGCGGGAGGATTGCCGGGTCATTCGAAGAAGGACTTCGTACATGAGGAGGTGTGCGTGTTGGAGCGTATTCTGGACCTCAACAGCGACCTGGGTGAAAGCTTCGGCAATTATCAAATGGGCTACGATGACGAAATCATGCAGGTGATCAGCTCCGCCAACGTGGCCTGTGGATTTCACGCCTCGGATCCGATGGTGATGCGCCGCACGGTAGCCGCGGCCGTCAGAGCCGGGGTGTGTATCGGGGCACACACGAGCTATCCCGACCTGGTCGGCTTCGGTCGTCGCCAAATGGATCTAAGTCCCGACGAAATCGTAAATGACCTCATCTACCAGGTGGGTGCCCTGGAGATGTTCTGCCGTGTCGAGGGAACCCGATTGAACCACGTAAAGGCCCACGGCGCGATCTACAACACCGCGGTGAAGCATGAACCCACCGCGAACGCGCTCATCGATGGCATGCTCACACTCGACCTGGATCTTTACTTTTACCTCCCGGCCGGCACGAAATTTTTGGCCGCGGCCCGCGACGCCGGGTTGAAGGTGGTCGCAGAGGCATTCGCGGATCGCCTGTACGACGACGAGGGGAACCTCGTATCCCGCCGCGAACCTGGAAGCGTATTCGAAGACCCCGATCGCGCTGCCGCCCAGGCCGAGGAAATCGCCCTGCGGGGACAGGTGACGACCCAAAGCGGGGCCGTTCTCCCGATGGAAGCGGATAGCATCTGCGTCCACGGCGATAGCCGTGAATCCCTCGAGATTTCCCGCGCGGTGCACCGTCGCCTGGTGGACGCCGGCGTACGCATCCAGGCGCCGGGGGCCTGATGCGTGGCCGCCCTGCTCCGACCGGTCGGTGATACCGGCATACTGATCACATACGGTTCTTCCATCGCGGAAGAAACCAGCCTGCGGGTGCTTGAGGCCGCGCGCCGGATCCGTGAGGCCGCGATGCCGGGCGTGGAGGACGTGATCCCCGCCTACACCACGGTACTGGTCATCTTCGATCGAGAGCAGACTGACTACCGGGCGCTAGCCGATGCCCTGGCAGCGGACCCTGGCATCGCATCCCCGCCCCCGCTACCGGAAGAGGATCGTCCACCGCGCAAACTGCCCACGGCATACGGCGGCGAGGACGGTCCGGACCTGGGGGAAGTCGCCCGGCGAACGGGCCTGTCTCCCGGGGAAGTCGTGCGACGACATACCGAACGCGAATACCGCGTCTACTTCCTGGGTTTTACCCCCGGATACCCCTACATGGGAGGACTGGATCCCCGCCTAGAGATCCCGCGCCTGCACACGCCGCGGACGCGCGTGCCCGCGGGATCCGTGGCGATCGCGGGCCTGCAAACGGGATTGTACCCCATGGAATCCCCCGGTGGATGGTCCCTCATCGGGCGCACGCCCCTGTTGCTATTCGATCCCACCGCGGAAGAACCCACCTATCTCCGTCCCGGGGACCGCGTGCACTTCGAGTCCATCCCGGGCCCGGTTACCCCACCACCCCCACCACGGCCCGAATTCTCCCCCCGCGAGCCCCTGTGCCTGCTCGGGTACCCGGGACTTTACACCACCCTCCAGGATGCGGGACGCCGGGGCTTTATGCACCTGGGCGCGAGTAGGGCCGGAGCCGCGGACGTTTTATCCCTGGCGCGGGCGAACGCCCTGGTGGGGAATCGGCCGGATGCCGCCGCCCTCGAGATGACAGCCCTCGGGCCCGAGCTTCGCTTTTTGGCATCAGCGCGGATCGCCACGGGAGGCGCCCATTGCGGCCTCCTCCTCGACGACGAATCCGTCGAGGGCAGGGGGCCCTTCCGCGTCAAATCCGGAACCCGGGTTCGCTTCACCCCCTTTCGGGTCGGGCTCCGGGCCTATCTCGCCGTGGACGGTGGCTTCGACGGTCCCCTCATGATGGGAAGCCGATCCACCGATACAGTCGCCGAATTTGGCGGTATAGACGGGGGAGCCCTTCGTGCAAACACCATACTGGGGAGAGCCCAAGACGCACCCGGGAAAGCCGTCCCGCCCGCGCGCGAAGCATTGGCGGGCACCAAGGGGGATTTCGTGGTCCGTGCCATACCCGGCCCCCAATCGCATCATTTCCCCGATGCGGCCCGCGAAGCCCTCCAATCGCAGGCTTTCACCGTCAGCAACGATTCCAATCGCATGGGGCTACGCCTCCGTGGCAGTGCGATCATTCCCCACAACGACCGCGGCCCCGACATCATCTCCGAGGGAATCCTCCCCGGATCCATTCAGATACCGGGGGACGGCCACCCCATTGTCATGGGTCCCAATGCCCAAACCACCGGGGGATACGCCAAGATCGCCGTGGTTCCCTCGAGCGATCTCGCCCTACTGGGGCAGGCGCAACCCGGGGATATGGTGCGCTTTCGGCTCACCGATCCACCGGGAGAATCGCGAGAAATCTAACCCAATCGGCAATCCCCAGGAGGCGTGTACCTCCCGTCACGCCGGACGCGTCCCGGGGGATCGCACACAGAAGGTGCAGGGAGGAATAGATGATGCGCAAGCTGTTGATGACCGGATTTGACCCTTTCGCAGGAGAATCGGTAAACCCGTCCATACGCGCCGTGAGCCGGCTGGAGGGCGACACGATCGACGGCATCCAGGTGGTGACACGGGAGATCCCCACTGTCTATGGGCGGGCCGCAAGAATCATGCGGGAGACGATCGCCGACCACCAACCCGAGATCGTCATCAGCGTAGGACAGTCCGGCGGGACCCACGGCATTCGGTTGGAACGACTGGCGATCAACCTCGACGACGCCGGCATCCCGGACAACGAAGGCAATCAACCGGTAGACGAGGAGATCGCCCCGGGTGGTCCGACAGCCTATTGGGCCACCATCCCCTGCCGGGCCATCGTGGAGGACCTTAGGGACGCGGGCATTCCGGCTTTTCTCTCCTACAGCGCCGGAACGTACCTTTGCAACCACGTGTTCTACTCGGTCGCACACCACGTGGCGGAAGAAGGACTCCCGATTCGAGTGGGATTCATCCACGTCCCCTTTCTGCCGGAACAGGTGGTGCGCAAGGCATCACCCCCGCGGGCGAGCATGTCCGAGGACACCATCGTTCGTGCCCTGGGACGGGCCGTGCAAACCATCGCAAACCACTAGAACCCGTTCTCCCCCGCCACCAGGAGCGGGACCGGGATCAGGTACCGGCGACAAACGCCATCCCCTGACAGGCGGCGCGGATTCTTACGCGCCGGAGCGGGAGTGCGAGAAGAAGGACTAAAGCCCCCTCTCGGGATGGCTCCCAGTCTCATGCGACCGGCTCGACGAAATCCAGCCCCGACCCCGCGGGGATTTCCCGTCAAAAGATGTCCCGGCCGCCCGCAAACGGATTGCCGCCGCTTTATGTCGCTTCCCCGTGGTGGCATAAGAAGATCTCGAGATCGACAATTATACCATCGGGCACGCGACCCCTTGACAGCAGCGCCGCTACCGATTACACTTGCAAATAATGATACTCATTATCATTAAGGTGCCGGATGGCGGACGGTTCTCTTCACCGAAGAGGACACAGAGATATCACCCCTGTCACTCCCGCTTGCGCGACCGCCACGGTATCTTTAGCACCGGCGGATATCACGAGGTACGGGAACGTGCTGTGTAGACCGGAAACTGGATCAAAAGATGGTCGATGTTCTTCGATCGGTCACTGGTCCACTGTCCCTACGGCTCCCTCCTCATCAGCAGCATGATGCCGGTATCCGAGGGGATGACGAAACATCCCTGTATGCGTCGGGCCGAGAAAGCCCGCGGTGAAGTGGACGGGTCTTCACCGCGGGCTTTCTCGTTTGTCGTTTTCCCTTGTTCAGATGGATGTGACGCCGCCGCGCCAGGTCATTCTCCCACGATAATCCGGATGTCCCGGGTCTCAAGCTGCAGTCTCCTCTGCAACGCTTCCGAGATACGCATCTCTACCTCGCTCCCGGCCCCGAGGTCGCGAAAGAGGAACGCGATGGGGACATCCACCACGGTGCCGGCACCTGCGGTCTCCTTGTAGAGCTTGTCCTCGCTCAGCAGGGTCACCTGCTCGGCGGGATCCTGCAACCTCCCCTGGTTCAACGTTTGCGTGTACCGATCATAGTGAAGGGGCAGACGCTCGCTGACTACCACATCGAAATCGCCTTTGGGAACGTGCATCTCCCCGTCTAGAGGGATGCATCGTTCATCGACCGCCAACCGGTAATCCCAGGCGGCTTCGGCCAGGTCGGCAATCGTCTCCTCCTGCGCCTCAGCCTGTTCCATCAGGCGCGTTTTTTCCTCTTCCATTCTCTCGATCTCGTCGGACAAAGCGTCCAGGTCTTCCGTGTCGGCGGGCGCGTCCGCTGCACAACCCGCGGTGAAGCCCACCACCATCATCGCCAGTAGCGCGGCCACAAAAGCCGGGTTCCTCACGACGAATCCTGCTCCTTTCGTTTCCCAGGGTACGCATCGCAAGTGGTGCGATCCTGTCCGTCCCCCGATCGGCGGGGGCGACCGGGGCACCCGGTGCGGGGCACCCGACCGTACGGGCAGTGTAACATGCGTGCCCCCATGGCCCAATGTGACATCCGTGCGCACGCGCCCAAGGTTTTACGCCCCGGTGTCACATCCCATAGACAAGGGTCCCTCATCTGCCCAAGAAGACGGGGGACCCTTCCTATCGGGGCGGGAAGATTGTCAGCAACGCTGTCTATGACATAGGCCTGTCACACCATCATGTTATCTGGCCACGAGTCCAGGTGATTCAGTCGTCATCGTCCGCCGACTGCATATGCACATCCATCTGCGGATAGGGAATAGTAATTCCCCGCTGATCGAAGATCGATTTCGCCTGCTCCATCATGTCCCAGTAGATGGTCCAATAGTCATCGCGCCGGCACCAGCCGCGGACGGTAAACGTGATGGCGCTGTCTCCATAATCACTCAACAGCACCTGGGGCGCGGGGGCATCGAAGACCAGCTCCTGACCCGAGATCATCTCCATGAGGGTATCCTTGACCAGGCCCAGGTCATCATCGTAGCCGACCCCGAACCGTAAATCTACGCGTCGGGTGGGGTTCGCAGAATAGTTCACGGTCACGCTGTTGGAGAGGTTGACGTTGGGCACGACGATCCGTCGGTTGTCCGGTGTATTGAGCACCGTGTAGAACACTTGTATCTCGGCGACCGTCCCGGCCACCCCGGCTGATTCTATGTAGTCACCCACGCCGAAGGGTTTGAGTATGAGCAGCAACACACCGCCGGCGAAATTGGCGAGACTTCCCTGCAACGCCAACCCGACGGCGAAACTGGCCGCGCCGATCACCGCGATGAACGACGTCATCTCCATCCCCAGGACCGACGCCAGCGAAATGACCAGGAGGATCTGCAAACCAATGCGCAGGATCGATGTCAGAAAAGCATGAAGCGACGGATCCGTTTCGGTGCGCTCGAGGCGACTGGAGAAGAGGCGCGCGATCCGCCCGATCACCCACAGGCCCACGATTAGCGCGAGCACCGCACCGGCGATCCGCACACCGGCCGACACCAGCAAGTCGAATATCATCTGAAGCTGCATATCAGCCATCCTTTCACGGGATCACGGTATCCTCTACTTCCAAAAATCATCCGTCCGATTCCCTGGTTCGACCACGACCCCCTCCCGCAACGGGTTGCAGGGGGATACCCGTCGCCAGGTCCTCATCGAGAAGATCCGTAACGAACATCCACGCGGGCACGTGGGTCATTGCCAGCGGGGGACGCGCCGCGAGCAGCGCCCTCTGGCTGGTGACACCACAGGCCCAAAACACCGGTACCTCCCCTTCCCGGACATCCGGTGGGTCACCGTCCTCCGGCGCATCGAGGTCGGAAATACCGATCACCGCCGGATCCCCGACGTGAATGGGGGCACCGTGGGCCATGCCGTAGCGTCCGCTGATCTGGACGGCCCGCGACACCAGCGGCGTCGGCACCGGGCGCATGGTCACGACGACCGGCCCCGAGAACGGGCCCGCGGATCGGGTGGCGATATTGGTATCGTACATCGGCACTACGCGGCCCGTTTCCACGTGCCGCAGGGGAATTCCACCGTCTGCGAGTGCCCGCTCGAACGTATAGCTGCAACCCAGCAAAACGCCTACCATCTCTGCGGTCCACAAGTCGTCGAGGTGATCGACCACCTCGGTAAGCTGCCCGTCGCGGAAGACATTGTAGCGGCCGAGATCCCTTCGAAGATCCGCACCGGGTGCCGCCAGCCGGGGCTCGGGGTCCCCCGGATCGGTCACGTCGATGACGGGACAGGGGATGGGATTCCTGAGCGCATAGAGCAGAAAGTCCTCGAGGAAATCCCGCGGCAGGACCACGAGGTTCGCCTGGGCCCATCCGCGGGAGAGTCCCGCGGTGGGCCCCGTGTGCCGACCCTCGCGTATGCTCTGGCGCAACAGGCGTGGATGTGCCCGCACGAGATCCGTCATCACGACTCCACCCTTCCTACAACACGGGATACGAAGGCGGCGAGAGATCATCCGGCGTGCGACCCAGGGGATCGACCTCCGATGCCCGCTCCCACATGCCCTCGGCGATTTCCTGGACGCGGCGTGCCAGCTCCGTTTCGTCCCACAACAGCACGCGACCATCGTCGACCACGAGCGCGCCGTCGATCATCACCTTATCCACCGCTGAACGACCGCCACTGTACACGAGGTTCCGGATGGGATCCCGCACCGGCACCATGTCGAAGCTTTGGCAGTCGATGAAGACCATGTCCGCCTTCGACCCCCCGGCCAGGCGCCCGAGGTCTTCGCGGTCAAGGGCACGTGCGCCGCCGAGGGTCGCGGCGTCAAAGGCAGTGGCCGCCGTCGCACTCATGGGGTTGTTGTCCGCCGTCTTGGACATGATCGCGGCCCATTTGACCTCCCCGAGCATGTCCTGGGGGAAGGTGTCGGTGCCGATTCCGACGTTCACGCCTTCGCGCATATAACGTCCGAAAGAGTGCATCACGGTTCCGCGGCGACCGAACACCCACGGGCAATGGGCGATATGCGCGCCCCGCGTCATGAGGATCTCATCATCGCGACACCACGGGATGTTGGAATCGGGATGGCTGGCCGGGAGGATGACGTGTCCGAGGATGACGTTTCCGTCGAGTACGTCCAGGCTATCGAGGAACTCCAGCGAACTCATCCCGTGCCGCTGCAGCATGACCCCAACCTCGGTGTGAGCCTGCGAGGTGTGTATGTGCATCTTGCACCCGAGCCGCTCCGCCGCGCGCTTCGATTCCTTGATGAGTTCTGGCGTACAGGTATCGACCTGTGCCGGGGAGAGCATGGAAGCGATGCGGCCATCTCCCGCGGGATACCGGGAGACGAATTCCACGGCCTTTTCCAAACCGCGAAGGCCGGCCTCCTCGTCCCACACGTACTCCAATTTCTTCCCGTCGGGCGTATCCCAGGCCGCGGACCGGTACGAGGGAGCCAGGTAGGCGCGGACCCCGGCTTCCTCGAAAATGTCGACGTAGTCCGAACCCCCCACCTCCACGAATGTCGTGGTACCGGACTTGAGGAGCTCCGCCAGGGAATAGCGCGTCACCTCGCGCGTCTCCTCGGGCGTGACCCGGCGATGGCGTCCGTAGTCGTAAAGGCCCGACATGAAGAAGGCCGGGTTGCCCGAGTCCTCGAGCAGGCTCCTGGACAACGGAGCACCCGTCGTGTGACAGTGCAAGTTGATGAGACCCGGCATGATCATATGGTGCGGAAGATCGACCGTCTCATCGGCCTCACCGGTGAACTCCCGGGCGGGCCCCACGTACTCCACGGTGTTACCGGCGACGAGAACGGCACCGTCGCGGATGATGCAATGGGAGCCCTCACGATAGCCGATGACAAAGCCCGCACGATAAAGTGTCCTGTTACCTTCCCTTGTGGGCATCAAGCATCTCCATCCTCTCGAAAGCGTGCACGACCCCAAAACTGCGGGGGAATCTCCAGCTCGCGTTCGAACCCGGACCGTTTGACCATGGCCTCGAACTCCTGCTGGGCGGTCTCCAGGATATCCTTCTCGTCGATGTCCAGCAGCTTGCCGCGTTCCATCAGCACGCGACCACCCACGACCACACCGGATACATCCTGCCCGGACGCCGTATAGGCGAGGCGATGGATGGGCATGGCATGGGGATACTGGTGTGCCTGGCGCGCGTTCACCAGCGTGACATCGGCGTCTTTGCCCTCCTCCAGGGAACCGCGCTTGTCCTCCAACCCAAGGGCGCGGGCGGCATCGATGGTGATCATCTCGAGCAGCTTGCCGGGGGGCATGACGCGATCGTCGCCCTCGTGGATGCGGTGAATGATGGCCGCCACCCGCATCTCCTTGATGACATCGAAGGTACGATCCGGCCCGGTGCCGTCGGTGGCCAGGGCCACCGTGGCGCCGGCTTCGACCAGGTCGACGGCCGGGCACCAGCCCCGGACGACGGCGCGGGCACTCGGACAATGCGCCACCCGGGTGTCCGTCTCGGCCAGCAATTGGACCTCCTCGGGGGTGATCCCGGTGCAGTGCGCGAGCACCGTCCCGGGACCGAGGGCATCCCGCAGGTTTTCGTAGGCATACGCGATGTTCCCCTTGTACGCGTGGGCATTGATCATCATCCCGAGATCGCGCGCCAGGGCGACGAAGTCATCGGTCTGCCGCCGCAATTCTTCCGCACCGAGTCCCTCCGGGTCACCGATGCGCGAGGGACTGACGTGGGCGGTGATCCGTCCGCCGAACTCGCCGCGCGCCGCGCGCCGGCAGATTTCCCGGGTCGTCTCCATCGCTTCGTCCGCGCCGCTCTCCCGGAGCGTACGCTTGCCACCGGCATCCCACGTCGCCACGGTCTTCGGCCACGGGGGCAGACCGGGTCCCACGCCCATGATGTCGCGGACCCCGATCTCGCTCATGCCGCGGGCGTGGTTCATGGTGGGCCAAAGATCATCCACCCGGGGGATATTCCCCATCATGGAGTAACCGGTGGTCACGCCGAAGCGCAACCGCTCCAGTCCCGCCACCCGGGCTTCCGCCCACCAGAAATCTTCCGTGGAATTGCGGAAGTAGACCTCCTCGGCCACGGTCAGCCAGTTGCCGTCGGGGCGGTCGCCCATGGCCTTGACCAGCGAGTGCCCCGCGTGGCCGTGGGCATCGATGAGCCCGGGCAGCACCCAGTGGCCCCGGGCATCCAGGGTCTTGCGCGCCTCGAATTCCCCGGCATCCTCCCACGTCCCCACGAAGGAGATACTTCCGTTTTCGACGAGCACCACACCATCCTCGATAATCCGACGCCTGGGATCCATCGTCACCAGCGTTCCACCGGTAATCGCAAGATCTACCTGTCGCATCCTTCGCACCCCTCTCGTCGACCCCGTCCGGGGCCAAGAGCGGGGCCGATACCGCGGCACCGGCCCCCACTGTCCTCACGATTCCTCGTAAGCGATCTCACCGTCCACGATGACCGAAAGCGCCCTGCTGCGCCCGTCCAGGGGGTCACCACTCCAGAGCACCAGGTCGGCATCCTTGCCCTCTTCCAACGAGCCCACTCGATCATCAATGCCGATGTGTCTCGCGGCGGAGAGGGTCACCGCCGCCAGCGCACCCGCATCCCCGACGCCAGACGCCGAAGCGATGCCCGCGATCATGTGCAGGTACAGGGCGCGGATCACGGGATGGTCGGTGGTCAGACAATATGGCACGCCATGGCGCGCGAAAGCGACCGCCGTCTCGAATCCCACGCCCTCGAGCTCCACCTTCGCCTCGCGCGACATGGACGGCCCCACGGCGCAGGATACACCCCGGTGGGCCAGGTACTCGGCGATCTTGAACCCCTGGCTCGCGTGCTCCAGGGTATACGGGATATCGAACTCCTCCGCAATGCGGACGGCCGTCAACATGTCGTCGGCCCGATGGCAGTGGATGCGCAGCGGCACCTTTCCCCGGACCACGGGCTGCAGGGCATCGAGCCGCGCGTCATAATCGGCGCCCTTCTCCCCCGCCTCGCGCTTTCTTCGGTACTCCCCGGCGCGAAAGAGCCACTCGCGCATGATGGCGGCGGAACCCATGCGGGTGTAGGGCGCGCGATCCTTCTCCGCCCCGTGGGCACGCTTGGGGTTCTCACCCAGGGCCGCCTTCATCCCCGTGTTTTCCCGGACCACCATGGCATCGACCGTGGGCAGCCGACGCGTCTTGACGGCCGTCATGGAGCCCCCGAAGATGTTCGCGCTCCCGGGCTTGACTTGTACGGTGGTAATGCCACCTTGGAGGAAGTCCTCAAAGCCCCGATCCCGGGCATGGATGCCGTCGAGGGCCCGGGCGTGGGGCGTGACGGGATCGATACGCTCGTTGACGTCATCACCCTCGGCACCGACGCCTTCGTTGGCCAGGCCGACGTGCCCGTGGGCTTCCACAAGACCGGGGGTCACCGGATTCCCGCGGGCATCGATGACCGCGGCTTCGGGGGGAATGCGCACCTCGGGTCCCACCGCCACGATCCTGCCTTCCGATGCGAGGATGGCCGCCTCCGGGAGCACTTGTCCGGTGCCCGTGTAGACCCGGGCATTGATAATCGCTAGCATCCCGACTCCTCCCTCCGGTACACGACGAGCCCGTCGATCAGGGTCACGTCACAGAAACTGCGCGCATCGAGCGGATCCCCCGACCAGACCACCACGTCGGCATCCTTACCGGGTTCGAGGGAGCCGATGCGCTCCCCGAGTCCGACGTGCTCGGCCGCCGCCCGCGTAATACTCTCGAGCGCGTCATCGAAGGAGACACCGGCGGCCTGCAGCATTCCCGCCGCGGCGGGGAGGTTACGCCCGTGCACCACGGGATGATCGTTGGTCAGGCACATCCGAACGCCGGCGCGGTGCATCCGCGCGACATTCTCGAACCCGTTACCCCGCATCTCCACCTTGGCCTCGTGCACCATGCTCGGCCCAACGGCACAGGGGACGGCCCGCTCCGCCAATAGGTCGGCGACCAGGTGTCCCTGTGTCACGTGCTCGAGGGAAATATCCAGCGCGTATTCATCGGCGATGCGTAGCGCCGTCCGGATATCATCCGCGCGATGGCAATGTATGCGCAGTGGTATCTCTCCCCGGACCACGGGCAGCAGGGCGGCGAGGACCATGTCGAAATCCGGGGGGTCCTGCGCGTTGCTCTTCTCCGCGTAGCGCCGGGCGCGGGTCAGCCACTTTCGCATGACCGCCGCGTTGCCCATTCGCGTCGCCGGACCCCGGCTGGCCCCGTATACCCGCTTGGGGTTCTCACCCAGGGCCGCCTTCATCCCCGAGGGCCGCAGGACGACCATCTCGTCGATGAACACGGTCTCCACCGACTTTGCCACCAGTTGCTCGCCCCCTATGATGTTGGCACTCCCGGGGGTCAACTGCGAGGCCGTGATCCCGGCCTCGCGAAAGAACCGAAAGGCCTTGTCCTCGGGATTGGCCCCGTCGATGGCCCGGACGTGTGGCGTCATGGGATCGCTGCGCTCGTTGCCGTCGTTGCCTTCCCAGCCGATGCCTTCCTCGGAGAGGCCGGCATGGCAATGGGCCTCGATAATTCCCGGCGTAACCGGTCTTCCCCTGGCATCGATCACCTCGGCGGTCTCCGGGACGCGGATATCGCCCACCTCGAGAATCCGCCCATCTTCGATCAACAGCCCACCCCGTCCCGCGGGGGAGGATACCGGGTGAAGCCTTGCATTGGTAATGGCCAGCATCATTCTCCCCCCCCTCAGGGTTGCTGTCGCGTGTACACTTCTTCGCCTTCGACAAAGGTCGACAGGATGGGCGATCGATAGCGAAAGGGTTCTCCCGCCAGGACCAGGAAATCCGCGTCCTTGCCCTTCGCCAGCGAACCGACGCGATCGGCGATACCGATGGATTCGGCCGGGGTCAGGGTCAGGGCACGGAGCGTGGCATCGAAGGGCAGCCCGTGCTTGTGCGCCACTCCGCCGTAAGCCATGAGGTAGCGAACGTCCAAGAACGGATGGTCGGTGACCAGGCAGACCCGGACCCCGGCCGCGTGCAGCAGGGCAGCGTTGCGCTCGTCCCGGTTGGCCACCTCGACCTTTCCGCGACTGGACAACCCCGGTCCGACGTGGGCCGTGAGCTCCCTGTGGCCCAGGAATTCGGCGAGCAGGTAGCCGTCCGTGCAGTGTTCGATGTTATAGCGGATATCCAATGCCTCGCAGAGCCGCGTCGCCGTCACGATATCGTCGGCGCGATGGGCATGCACGCGGAACGGGATTTCCCCACGCAACACCCTTAGGGCGTTCTCGAACCCGGCGTCGGGATCGGGATCCTTGTCTGCGTCCTTTTTCCTCCCGTATTCGGCCGCCCGGGCAAAATAATCCCGTATGAGTGCGGCCGTGCCCATGCGCGTCTTCGGTGAATCCTTGCCCGAACCCCGCTTGGGGTTCTCCCCGAGGGCTCCCTTGAGGCCGGTTGGTGCACGAATCACCATGTCATCGACGATCTCGCCCCGGGTCTTGGCGGCGAAACAGAGCCCACCGATGGCATTGCCCGAGCCGGGGTGAATCATCACGCTGGTCACGCCCCCCTCGCGGCAGCTGGCGAAGCTTCGATGATGCGGGTTGACGGAATCGACGGCGTCGACGTCCGCCGCGATGGGTCCGGGGCGCTCGTTGCCGTCCCGGGAAGCGTCGCCCTCGCCATCTCCCCACATACCGGCATGGCTGTGGGCATCCACCATGCCCGGGATGACCACGCGACCGGAGAGGTCTACCGTTTCCACGCCATCGGGCACGCGAACATCGGCCCCGACCTCCTGAATATGGCCGTCGTCGACCAGCATCACCCCGTCATCGAAGGGGGGTGCGTCGACCGGGTAGATCCGCGCTCCTATGTATGCACGCATGATTACACGCCCCTCTCGTACACGACGTCCCCGTCGATAATGGTCACGTCGGCGAAGGTAGTAAAGTCGAGGGGGTCCCCGGACCAGATCACGACGTCAGCATCCTTCCCGGGCTCGAGGGTGCCCACCCGGTCGGCGACGCCGGCGTGTTCCGCGGCGGTGGCGGTGATGGCCGCTAGGGCCGCATCGTAGTCCATGCCCCAGGAGACGGCGATGCCCGCCGTCAGCGCAAGATATTGTCCGGCGATGACCGGGTGGTCCGTGGTAAAGCACATCGGGACTCCCGCGGCGGCAAGTGCCAGCGGTGCGCGGAAGTCGCGCTCCCGATTCTCCACCTTCGAACCGTGCTGCAGCGTGGGTCCGACCGCACACGGGACCCGGTGCTTGGCCAACAGCTCCGTCACGTACTGCCCCTCGGTCACGTGCTCGAGCGTATAGCAAAGATCGAATTCCTCCCCGATCCGTACCGCGGTGACGATATCGTCCGCGCGGTGGCAGTGGATGCGCAGGGGCATCTCCCTTCGGAGTACCGGTAGCAGCGCCTCGTGCTTTGCATTGAACCCCGGCGGATCGGTATCATCGTCGGCTTCTGCAGCGTCCTGTTTCTCCATGTACTCCCGGGCGGCCACCAGGGCCTCGCGCAACAGCGCCGCCGACCCCATGCGGGTGGCCGGCGCCTTGCCCTGTCGCTGACCGTAGGCGCCCTTGGGGTTCTCGCCCAGTGCCGCCTTCATACCGGCGGGATCCAGGATCACCATGTCGTCCACGATGGTCCCGCTGCACTTGAGCACCACCGCGCTACCCCCGAGCAGGTTCGCGCTGCCCGGCGGCACCAGGGCGGTGGTGATCCCGGCCTCCCGGAATTCCCGGAAAGCGTCATCCCGGGGATTGATACCATCGATGGCACGCACGTGGGGTGTCACCGGGTCCGTGGTCTCGTTGTGATCCGACCCCTCCGCGCCCAGTCCCTGCTCGCTGATCCCCACGTGGGCGTGGGCTTCGACGATCCCGGGCGTCACCGTTCGCCCGCGGGCATCGATGACCCGGGCCTCGCCGGGGATTTCGACATCCGTACCGAGGGCCTCGATCTTCCCGTCGCGCATGAGCAACGTCGCATCGGGCATGGCCTCCCCCGCCACGGGCACGATATTGGCGTTAATGATCGCCAGCATCCACCTACCTCCTCGCTCACATCCGTCAAGTATCGACATCTTTTTGCTATCCAACGCGCGCATAATTCGCACACGGCCAATCTTCTCCGAAACACCGGGCACATCCTGCGGATGTCCCCCGGGGGGTTTGCCCTTCCCGGGCCGGTGGAATGTAAAGGACTGCGACCCGCCTAGTTTCCGTGCGATACCGGGCTGACCCGGTCAAGAGGGGGAATTCCATTGAACGAGCAATTGCCGAACTTCTCACTGAAGGACCACCACGGCGATACCCACGATCGCGACGCCCTGCTGGGGCAAAAGACGCTGTTGTCTTTTCACCCCTTGGCCTGGACCAAGGTCTGCGGCGACCAGATGCTTTCGCTGGAGATCAACCGGGCGAAGCTGGCGGAGCTGAAGACCGTGGCCCTCGGGGTCAGCGTCGATCCCACGCCCTCCAAGAAGGCCTGGGCGGAGAGCCTCGGCATCGATCAGACGCGCCTGCTCTCGGACTTTTGGCCCCACGGGGCACTGGCATCGGACCTCGGCATCTTCCGCGAGGAGGATGGATTCTCCGAGCGTGCGAACGTGATCATCGACGAAGGCGGCGCGGTCATCTTCAAGAAGGTCTACCCGATCTCCGAGCTTCCGGACATGGAAGAGATTCTCGGATTCCTATCCCAGGCTTGAGGAAAGGAGGATTTAACATGCCCGCAGAAACCGGCAAGGTATACGAGTGCAACATATGCGGCAACGTGGTCAAGGTGCTAAACGGCTCCTTCGGCACCCTGGTATGTTGCGGCGAGGACATGGAAATGAAGGACGAAGAGTAGGAAGCACCCCCCGACCCGGGGCGTCCGCCAGGGCCTACCGGGTCGGGGCTTACCCAAGGATGCAGCGCAAAGGACACTCCACCCCCCACCCACTGCCGCGCTCGCTTTGCGTACCCACCCCAGTGCACGCCACCCGGGCAGCCCGCGAATCCGGGGGGCCACCCTTGACATGTCCCCGCGAGAAGTGCAAACTATTTTAGTGAAGGTAGAATTGATTTTCGAGGAGGTTAATTACATGGACAAGGAACTGGCTGAGCTTCTCCGGGCACTCTCCGATCCCACCCGGCTGCGCATCCTGACGATGCTGCGAGCCGACCTGTGTGTCGGGGAGTTGGCCAAGCGCGCAGAGGTATCGGAGTCTTCCGTCTCGCAGCACATGGGCATTCTCCGCCGGGCAGGACTCGTCGTCGGCGAAAAGCGAGGATACTACACGCATTACCGCGCGGACACCGCGCAAATCCGCGAAATCGCCGCCCGGCTCGAGGGTCTCGCCGAACTGCTGGACGAACCCACCGAGACCTGCACCCGCGATGAAGCCGGGTGTCATCCGCGCGCGAAGTGCAAAAGCGAGAAAGCATGAATCACTACGCGATGGAAGTCGAGGATCTCACCAAGCGCTTCGGTGACGTCGTCGCCTTGGACGGCGTCACCTTCGAGGTGGCAACCGGTGAGATCTTCGGTTTCCTCGGCCCCAACGGAGCGGGAAAAACGACCACCATCAACGCCCTGATCGGCTTGACCCAGCCCACGTCGGGTCACCTGCGGGTCCTGGGATTCGATTATCCCGCGGATATCCCCAACGCGCAGGCCCGGATCGGGGTCGTCCCCGACGAAAGCAACCTCTACCCCGAGTTGAGCGGGCTCGAGAATCTCCGCTTCTCGGCGGCCCTGTACGGGATGCCCGCCGCGGAGCGTGATTCGCGCGCCCTGTCACTTCTGGAGCGGTTCTCGCTGGCGGATGTCAAACATCGCCGTTTCGGAGCCTACTCGAAGGGAATGAAACGAAAACTCACCATCGCAGCGGCCCTCATCCACCAACCCGAGATCCTTTTCCTGGACGAGCCGACCACCGGGATCGACGTGGGCAGCGCGCGGCAAATTCGTGCCCTGCTCGGGGCACTCAACGCCGACGGCGTCACGATCTTCCTCACCACCCACTACATTGAAGAGGCGGAGCGCCTCTGCAACCGCATCGCTTTCTTGGTCGCCGGCAAGATCGTTCGGATCGACGACACGGAACGCCTGTTGACCGAGGCCCAGGAGGGCAGTTCCGTGACCCTCGCCCTAGACGGGCATGCCGATGCCGCCGCACGGATAATCGCCGAAGCCTTTCCGCACCTGCTCATCTCCCGCGGCAACCACCGTACCCTCACCGTGTCGGCGAGCGGGACCATCAGGCTCACACCCCTGCTCCGCGCGCTGGACGAGGCGGGCATCGAAATCTTCGAGGCCAGGGTGGTTCGCTCGAGCCTGGAGGATGTCTTCGTCCGCATTACCGGGATTGAAGCGCGCGAAATGCGGGCGGCCAACGGGGGGAACGCACAATGAAGACCGCGATCGCATTTTGGGCCATTCTCAAAAAGGACATGCAGAACTATTACCTCAAGCCGCCCAACATCAGCTGGGGAATCGTGTTCCCCATCTCCTGGACCCTGATGTTCATCCTCCGTGCCCGCGGGGAACCGGTGAGTGTCGCCGACGTACTCCCGGGCGTGATGACCATGTCCGTTTTGTTCGGAACGACGTCGATGCTCGCCGTCACCGTCACCTTCGAAAGGCGGAGTCGCGCCTTCGAGCGCCTGCTCCTCGCCCCCATCGGGCTCAACACCCTCATGCTCGCCAAGACTGCCGGCGGAGTACTCTTTGGCTTCGCCAACTGCCTGGTTCCCATCATCCTGGGCGCCTACTGGATCGACCTGGCGTCCGTGCACTGGGGCATGGCGATACCGGCCATCGCGCTCATCGCGGTGACCTCGACATTCCTCGGCCTTTGCATCGCGGTCTCGGTGAAGGAAGTGTTCGAGGCCCAGACGTTCTCGAATTTCTTCCGATTCCCCATGGTCTTCTTGTGCGGCCTCTTCCTGCCCCTCGGGGATATCCCCGCGCTGTTGCGCCCTTTGAGCTACGCACTACCAGTAACCTACGGCAACGATCTGCTGCGGCATGCCGTCCTCGGCGATGGCGTGATCCCACCGTGGATCAGCTGGATTCTACTCCCGGCCTTCACGCTGGCCCTCTTCGCCTTCAGCACCTACAATGCACGGCGGAACTGGATCTCCTAGGGGGATGCGGCGCAGGGGCGAATACTCGCCATAACCCGCCCACGGGCGTGACCCGCAAAGGGTCACGCCCCTCGACCGGGAGGCCACTCCACCTTCCCTCCCGCGCCCGGTCCCGGGGTGTTTGACCCTCAGGGGGCAACGCGGGGCCCACTCATCCCGCGTTGCCCCGTGGCCCGCGGTGGCATACACTAAAGGAAAATTCCGAGCGCAATTTTTACCCCGGGCCCATTGAGGAGACGATTCCCATGTCGACGGTGCACCGCCCCCCCATCCTATTCGTGATTACCGGTCCCTCCGGGAGCGGAAAGGGTACCGTAATTCGCCACCTTTTGGAAACCTATGAAGACCTCGAACAGGTGGTCACCTACACCACCCGGTGCCCGCGGGAGGGCGAAGTGGACGGTGTCCACTACCGTTTTATCGACGAGGAGGTATTCCAGCGGCTTCGGCGGGAGGGGGAAATCTTCGAGTACGAGCGCGTGTACGACGACTACTATTACGCTTCACCGGCCAACGTACTCCACAGGGGCATCGACCGTATCATTGAAGTGGACTACAAGGGGCACCGCAAGTTCCGGGCCCATTACGAAAATACCGTCTCCATCTTCCTGCTCCCGCCCTCCCTCGATACCCTGGCGGCCCGCATCCGGCGCCGCTCGCCCGAGGACAACATGGAGGCTCGCCTCGAAAATGCGCGCGAGCAGATACACCACGCGGGCGAATACGATTACCTCCTGGTCAACGACGTGCTGGAGACAACGCTCGCCCGCGCCCGGGCCATCGTCACGACCGAGCGCCTGCGCGCCGAACGTCCCCGGCTCCTCGGCCAATGGGAAATCCCCGACGCGCACCCATGACACGAAAACCCCCTAGACGCGTCCCGGGCAGGAAGCATCCGCCAACATCTGGAATAGTCGCTTACCGATGCGTTGCCACCCGAAGGATGCGCGACATGCTCCCGGGTGCGCCGCACCCGCACCAACTGGAGGAGGACGAACATTGGACTGGCAACGAGTAAAAGATATGATCGAAGACCTGTTGGCCCGCACGCCGGCGGATTATGCCGAGATCCGGATGGAGGAAAGCGAGGCCACATCCTTCCGGTTCCGGGGACCGTCCCTCGAGGCCGTGGCGGAAAACATGAGCGTGGGAGGCGCCATACGCGTCCTAATCGGGGGCGGCTGGGGCTTTGCCTCTTTCAACGCGCTGGACGAGATCGAGGAGCGCCTCGAACGCGCCACGCGGCTGGCGAACCTGGCGGCGAA
>PUNF01000222.1 GCA_003552525.1 Clostridia bacterium
GGCAAATGTGCATCATCCAATCGAGACTTACTCGCAACCCATTCCACTTAAGTCGCGAAACAACCCGCCCACCAAGGCGCTCTCAAGGGCCCCGTATTCCGGCAAACTATGACACCAAACCAGCACCGAATGCCAAATTTCGGCGAACCAACCCCCCTGATTCTGCATAATTCTCGAGACCTGTGAGCTACCGTGGGCATAAGCGACCAAGAGCATAAAACCCGCCGATTCCAAGGCTATCATGCTGCTAAGAGACTGTCGGCCGAAGTATCAAGTATTTCACAGGCCGAGAGATTATGCTGCTCGATTACGATCAGTTCGCTCCACTTCCGGCGACCTTCAACGCCCCTGTGACCAGCAACTTGGAAAACCCGCCATAGATATTTTCGTCCAAGGGCATATTTTTCTGCACGCTTGTGCGTGAGCCACTGCCACTCGCCGATGAGAATGATAGGGGCCTTCGATTCCAGACTATGCTCCTGAATTAGTGTTCCTTTTCTCGGATTTGCAAAGGATCGCGGGGCTGTAGATTCCCGTCACCTTCCCCCTTATGAAACCTTCCGCGGCCCAGTACCCCAAGCAGCAAGAGGATCCAAAGGAGAGAATTTGGCACAGCGTGCGTGAAAAAAGAAGCCCAGGTGGATCCGGTGTACTGGGCAATCAGCGGAGCAATGAGCATTCCCGGCAACATACCGATGAAGTGCCACTTGAGCATAGCGTGTACGAGCCAGGCCCAGAGGATACCGTTTAGGACCCAGGCCCATTGCCCCAGGATTCCCTCCTGGAGGGGAAGCAGATAACCGCGCCACATCATTTCCTCGCTGAACATCGCCAGGGCATGCACGGGAATGAACAAGGCCAGAAGCTTCCAGTTGCCCGCCAATGACACCCCGAAAAACGTACGGGGAGGGATAGCCATCGGTCGCAAGGGATTGAACGGGGCGGGCAGGTAGTCGGGAGGGGCAAGCAACGGTTTCCTGGCGAAATACTTCCCAAGACCTTCTAAAGCCTGGTCCGATACCACCGTCACGACGATTGCCACGACGATCCAGAGCCAATCCATTCCGTCGATGGGATCAAGCCGAAATCGCGCCACGATCTCAGTGAGAGTCAACGTCCCTCCATCCACGAGCATGAACAGGAGAAGTGATGCCGGGAGAAGCAAAAGCACTGGAATCCATAGGCAGGCGAAAAAGGCGAACAGTGGGGAGTAACCCTTTACGACCAGGCGAGGCACAGCATAATAGACCCCGAGGTATAGCAGCGCCCCGGTAATGGCAAAAATGGCTACCTGTCCCCAAATAGGCACTCAATCGACTCCCTATCGCGGCTTTTGCCGCCGGTGTTTTGACCCGGTCAACCGACACGGCACCTGGACCGAGCGCGCCTTTGGTGTTTTTCGTCGAGGCCCCGGGCAAATGGATAACCACCATTATACCGGCGCCCATCCTCGTTCCTGGGCGCTTGCCCGAATCCGCATGCACCCGATCCCGCGGGCCCATGTCGGCCTGCTGATCGTCTGGGTGTTGTTATCCCGCTGATAATTCTACGCGACACTATCGCGTTCCCCTGCATATGCAACAATCGAGAACAGACCGTTCATTTCAGCAACCCCACGCATTCTGTGCATCGAACTGTTGGATCTCGATTCTTGTCCAAGGATTCGTCTGAATGCTCTGCTGACATAGAACCCATGCCTGTATCGAGGGATGAGCGTAGCACACAATGCCCTGCGATATCACGCGCATCAGCGGGATTACGGTTGATGCGCCAACAAACAACCGGGTGAGGTCTTCTTCCAACTAACTCCCACCACACCTACTAAAACTATACGCTTACCCAGGATCATTGATATCTTGCGGGTGACGTACCATTCCGATAACCCATACGAGGATGAAACCAAGAACACGTCCGAAACGGCTGAAAGATCATTGATCCAACAATGTTCGCAAGAGGCCCTCACCCCCGCTGATGATCACAGCTACAATCTGAGCTGCCTATGACCGAATCCATGTCCCAACCCAGGGCAAGTCATGCGGGTGCCCTGGAGAAGCACCAGCTCCTAGGCAAACGCTGCATCCGAGGTTGTAAATACCCTCGATACCGGAAACCAGTTCTCGACTGCCCTCCTAACCCTTTCATTGCCGTACGCGACCGGTGATAGGGAATTATTCGGAGAATGGAACTCGACATGTCGGTCAGGAGTCAAATAGGGCAAAAGGAGTGGTGGAGATGCGAAACGTCCGCTGCACAATGATAACCGTATGCCTGCTACTTATCTTCTCACTCGGTGCATGTAGCTCGCCCACAACAGAGCCGGCCAGCGCGCTCCCGGAACCCGTTGGCGTCCTAGACGAAGACCTGGTTTCAGCCAACACCCTATTCGCATTCAACCTCCTGCGGGAGTTGCAACACATGGACGCAGAAGGAGATAAGTTCTTTTCCCCAGCCAGCGTGTCGGTGGCACTTGCAATGACCTACAATGGCGCAGAGGGTGATACTTTCGATGCGATGGCACAAACGCTCGGCTTCGGGCAAATGAGTCTCGATCGCGTCAACCGTGGGTTCTCCGATCTATTGACTATATTGCGTAACCCCGATCCGGAATTGGAGGTTGCGATCGCGAATTCCATATGGGCGCGCGAGGGCATGCCCTTCAAGGAAGAATTCCTGGAGGCCAATCGGGAATACTACAATGCCGAGACGCGGGAACTAGACTTCGACGATCCGGGCGCCGTCGATACGATTAATGCATGGGTAGACGAGATAACGCGCGGTAATATCGATGAATTGATCGAGGAAATCCGGGCGGACTCCATCATGTTCCTCATCAACGCCATCTATTTCCAGGGGAGTTGGACTGAAGAGTTCGACCCCGACCTGACCCGTGAAGAGCCGTTCTATCGTCAGGACGGCGCCATAGATGTACCCTTCATGCACCGCGAGGGGACTTACCGCTACTATGAAGACGAACGCCTGCAGGCCGTCGCGCTTCCCTACGGAGAGGAGCGCGTGAGCATGCATATCCTTCTGCCCCAGGAGGGCTATGGTATGCATGAATTGATTGAAGAGCTGGACCCTGAGACATGGCGCGAAATCGTCACGGGTCTTTCCGAACGGAAGATCCAGCTCGCATTGCCTCGCTTCACCCTGGAATACGAGGTCACCCTTGACGATGCCCTGAAAGCGATGGGCATGGAGATCGCCTTTGACCGTCAAAGGGCGGACTTCTCCGCGATGTATCCCGTCCGACCCGGCGAGAATGTATTTATCGGGGAGGTTCTGCACAAGGCTTTTGTCGATGTCAACGAAGAGGGTACCGAGGCAGCCGCGGCTACCTCCGTCGAAATCCGGATCGAATCAGCGCCCATGCTGGATACGTTCCGGGCGGATCGGCCATTCTTGTTCGCCATCGTAGATGACACCACATCGTCCATACTGTTCCTGGGGACCCTCAACGGCCAAAACTTCTAGACTGCCTCGCGGCACTTGCGGGAGGGGTGGGCTTGCACGGCTCACCTCCTCCCTTTCCCAATATCATGTCGGTCTACGATCTTTTGGCCAGCGTGGACGCGCAAGTAACCGCCGATACGACACACGTCATCTGGCATCCTGCGCCATCATTGCCCAAGCGAATCAATGCAGGTTTGCGCGCTTCATGGACCCAATAGACACTGAAACGAGGGCCTGGCCATCCCATTAGCAAATGGGTCCCAAGCGATCGCTATGGACGCGGAGAAACGCGCCGATTACTATTGGATTGGAGTATAGGAAATAGTTCACTCTCAGGGGAGGTGTCCTCGTGCAATATGTCGGAACACTCGCGCCCATTGCCTTCGTGTTTGCACTGGCAGCCCTTGCTCAAATTGGGACCCTAAAGCGCCAGGTGGAAAGCCTCGAGCAAGAGCTGACGGATCTTAAGCAACACGTGCAGGACGATAGACAGTAGCCGTACATCGCCTCCATGGTAAGCCGTCGCGAGCAATATCGGTATGTGGCAGGGTCACGAGACGATTTCGGAACTCGGCAACCATATTCTGCGTAATCAAAACAACAGGAATTATGTATTGGAGCCATAATCCCCTGCGCCCGCCACTAAGATCCATTTATCCGTTCGGTCGTGTGCAAAGGTGACACCCATTTTCCCACCAGACACCAGGCAAGGCAGCGGACATGATTCTCGCGTATGTGATGCTGTAAAGAAACACCGAATCGCCCAAGGCAAAAACCCACTCAGGATTCGTTCGAGTGAAGGGGCGCCACGCACCTCGCCATACGGGGCGGTGACGAAATGCGAAATGTCAACATATTCTTCTTTTCGGGTACGGGCAACACCTGGTGGGTATCGATGGAAATCGCGCGCCTCCTGGCCGACCAGGGCATTCGCGCCGATGCCCACTCTATCGAAAGATTATCGGCAGCGACGGCTGCACAATTAATCGCGGGATGCGATGTCGTCGGGTTCGGATACCCGACCTATGGCTCCGATCTCCCCGAACCCATGCAAACATTCATGGACCAATTGCAGAACACCAAACCGAAAAAGTGCTTCGTGTTCTGCACACAATGGATTTGGTCGGGAGATGGCGCACGAGTCGGGGCTGAACTGTTGGCCTCCAAGGGGTTCGAGGTTTGCTGGGGCGAGCACTTTCTGCTGCCAAATAATGTTTGCGTGACCGCGGTCCCTCTTCCTTTCACAAACGAACGCGAACAAATCGACCGCGTCTTGGAGAGGGCCTCTAGGAGGCTAACAATCTTCTCCGAGAAAATTATCTCGGGCCAGGTCTACCGCAGGGGATTTCATCCCCTCTCTCAACTTCTGGGCAGTTTGCAGAGGCTTCCGTTTCGGAGCATCAAAGAGCGCATGCGCAATGAGATTGGCGTGGATGCCCATCGGTGCACACAATGTGGCTACTGCGTGGCGATTTGCCCCGTAGAGAACCTGGCGTTGTGCCCAAGCTCGTTCTTTGCGCGCGGACACTGCATCTTCTGTATGCGCTGCTACAATTTCTGCCCCCGATCCGCGATCACCTACCGGTGTCGACCACACAACCTCCGGCGGGGGGTACCCTACAGGGGACCCGTCGAGGCATTTGACCCTTTGCAATTGCGCTAGTTGCTACTTCGTTGCGCCATAAATCCGCCAGGTACTGCCGTAGACTCGAACATCCCGCGGGTGGCAACGCAGAAAGCCTCAGCAATACCCCGCAAATACCGATATCACGGACATACATCATGATTGATCACGTGTCTGCGTGCGGACGATACGCTCGGAAAATTCTCCATCGAGCGGGTGCAGGAGTCGGGTCGTCAACTTCAATAACCCTCGCGCCAAGTGCTACAGTAGAGTAGTGATAAGGCAAATGCACGACCGCTGCCCATATACCATCCGGGAATTTGTGCATGCTACGAAGATGAGAGAGGCGATATACATGGATCAATCGTGGACACATCAATACGTCGATGTCGATGGAATCAACACGCACTACATAGAGGCAGGAGACCCCGCAAACGAAACGCTCATGCTGATACACGGTGGAGGCACCAGCTCATGTGCCGAGCTCAACTACGGTGATGTGGTCGGGGTTTTGGCCAAAGACCTGCACGTCATCGCCGTTGATGTCGCAGGATTCGGCCGCACCACAGGCGCTGGTCCGGAACAATACTCGTACGCTGGCCAAGGAGACTTCCTCATTCGTTTCATGGAAACACTCGACCTCATCGCCCACGTAGGCGGCAATTCGCTGGGTGGATGGCTGACGATGTACCTCGCTTTGGAAGCGGCCGACCGCGTGAAGAGTCTCATCCTGATCAACAGCCGTGGCGCCACCCTTACCCCGGACGATCGATACGTCGTCTGGGACAAGGACCAGCGCTATCATCGCCCTCCACGCCGCCCCTTCGGCATCAAAAAATTCACTTCGGGCCCTCCGACCCGCGAATCCGTCGCCAAGAAGTTGGCGAAAAACTTTGAGGATAAGTCCTTGGTGACCGATGAACGGGTGGACCTAGCCATCGAGATGACCAAGCTTAACGGGGAATATTCCCGGGCGCGAACCGAAGCCACCTCCTCATCCGATGACCAGTCCAGGAACAACTACATGTACAAGGGCAAATCCATGCCAGAGCACGCGCAAAGTCTTA
>PUNF01000132.1 GCA_003552525.1 Clostridia bacterium
CGAGACCGCACGCCGCTGGATGGGGTCCCTCCGTTACGGTTCCCCGGAGGGTGAATGGACGGCGCCCATCGATCTCGTCGTCCCCCGCTTCACCCGCGAGGAGTTGCTGCGCTGGCGCGGGACGGCGGCGGTTCCCCTCAGCCGGGGTGCCTGGAGCAGTCCGCTGGCCCCCCGGCGGTTGAGCGGGTTCCTCGGGGCTTTTTGATCGCGGCGAAAAACTCGATGTCTGCATAGGGTGGACAATCGTGGCAGGCTTTGGCATGATTGGATGCGGAGGTTCGATCTTTCCGCTGGGAATTGTCGGTCGGGTCCCCATCCCGGCAAGTGATCCCTCCGTCTGCATCTAAGAAATATCCCACCTAACTGGTCCAGCCCAATTCCTTGCGAGATCTAGCGTTATCCCGGGGCGGACTACGGGAGTATCGGAATCGATACATATCGAGGGGAGAGTTCTCTTGGACATCTATATTGACACTGCGAACATGGACGAGATTCGCGAGGTGGCCGAGTGGGGCGTGCTCGCCGGCGTAACGACCAACCCGTCCCTTTTGGCGCGGGAGGGACGCGACCTTTCGGACGCGATTGCCGAGATCGCATCCCTGGTGCCCGGCCCCACGAGTGCGGAAGTCATCGCCACCGATGCTGACGGGATGGTGGAGGAAGGCCTTGCGCTTTCGCGCATCGCCGAGAATGTGGTGGTGAAGATCCCGATGACCAGCGAAGGCTTAATCGCTGTGTCGCGTCTCAGTCAGCGCGGGGTGAGGTGCAATGTCACCCTCGTATTCTCCGTACAGCAGGCGCTTTTGGCCGCGCGTGCCGGTGCCGCCTACGTGAGTCCGTTCATGGGGCGGTTGGATGATATCGGGGTCGATAGCGTGGCCTTGGTCGCCAACACCGCCCAGATCTTTGCCCGTTATGGCCTGGAGACCGAGATTATCGCCGCAAGCATTCGGCATGCGCAACACGTCGTGGATGCCGCATTGGCGGGGGCCCACATCGCCACCATCCCACACGGGGTTCTGAAGAAGATGGTTGCGCATCCCCTCACCGACGCGGGGTTAGACAAGTTCCTATCGGATTGGCACGCGGGCGGGGGCCAGGGCAAGTGACCCGGCGACTCTCCGCGGTGAATTACGGATTAGGGGAAGGTGAGCCCTTTGGGGGATAAGGCACTGGAAGTAGCCGACCTGGAACACCTGAAATTGCAGGAATTATACGAGATGGCGAGGGAGCTGGATGTCTCCGGTTACAGTAGCCTGAGGAAACGGGAGTTGATTTTTGCCATCTTGAAGGCGCGTACGGAGAACGAGGGGCACATCTTCGTCGAGGGGATTCTCGACGTAATGCCGGATGGTTTCGGGTTTTTGCGCCAGTTCTCTTATCTGCCCAGCGACGAGGATATCTACGTATCCCCTTCGCAGATCCGTCGCTTCGATCTTCGAACCGGGGACAAGGTGGCCGGGCAGGCCCGTGCTCCCAAGGATTCCGAGCGGTACTTCGCCCTGTTGCGTATCGAAATGGTGAACGATCACTCGCCCGAGGACGCCAGTGGGCGCATCCCGTTTCACGCGCTCACCCCGGTCTTCCCAGATGTCCGCTACCAGCTGGAGACGTCGTCCAGCGAGGTGTCAACGCGCTTGATGGACCTGATATCCCCGATCGGGCGTGGCCAGCGTGGTCTTATCGTGTCGCCGCCCAAGGCGGGCAAGACGGTGTTGCTCAAGCAGGTGGCGAACAGTATCGCGGCCAATCACCCCGAGGTCAATCTCATGGTGCTGCTCATCGATGAGCGTCCCGAAGAGGTCACGGATATGGAGCGATCGGTCAAGGGCGAAGTCCTCGCTTCCACCTTCGATAAGCTGCCGGAGAATCACGTGAAATTGGCCGAAATGGTATTGGAACGGGCGCAGCGTTTGGTCGAGCAGGGCAGCCACGTGGTCATCCTCCTCGACAGCATCACCCGTCTGGCCCGGGCCCATAACCTCGTGATTCCGACCAGCGGACGCACGCTTTCGGGCGGGCTGGATCCCACGGCGCTGTACAAGCCCAAGAAGTTCTTCGGTGCCGCGCGCAATATCGAGGATGCCGGGAGTCTCACCGTTCTCGCCACGGCCCTGGTGGATACCGGCAGCCGGATGGATGATGTGATCTACGAGGAGTTCAAGGGTACGGGCAACATGGAACTGCACCTGGACCGCAAGCTCGCCGAACGCCGCATTTTCCCGTCCATCGACCTGAAGCGTTCCAGCACACGCAAGGAGGAGCTCCTGCTCACCGAGCGCGAGCTGGAGGTTATGTGGCGGTTCCGCAAGTCCACGGCGGACATGGATGCCGTCGAGTTGATGGAGGAGTTCGTCCGGCTCATTCGCCAGACGAAATCGAACGACGATCTGCTCGAGATCCTGCACGCGACCTTCTAGGGGCCGTATTTGTGCACTGGCCGGACGGGGCATCCCACGGGGACCCGGCGAGTTGGCCGTGCCGTATTCTCGTGCTATAATGCCCTATACGTCCCAATACATCGGGATCACAACGAACGTGGACGGGACGCCGCCCCGGTGGCGTCTTTTGTGAGGAGGATGAGGTTTCATGAAAAGCGGTATTCACCCCGAGTACCAGGACGCGAAGATTCGTTGCGCCTGTGGGGCCGAATTCGAGGAGAAGACGACCAAGGAACAGGTCAGCGTGGAGATTTGTAGCCAGTGCCATCCGTTTTACACCGGTCGTCGCCAGAGGACGACCCGCGGTGGCCGCATTGAGCGTTTCCGCCGCAAGTATGGCATTCCTTCCGAAGAAGAGGATGCCGAAAACGAGTCCAAGTAATTGTCTGAGGATCAGGGGCGCGACATGCGGGCGACGCGGGCGGGAGGACAGGCGGTTATCGAAGGCGTGATGATGCGCGCCGGCTGTAACATGGCCGTGGCGGTTCGCACGCCCGAGGGGGATATCGTTCTGCATCGCGAGCGCGTGGCCTCCCTGGCCGATCGTCGTCCCATTCTACGGCTACCGATCCTTCGCGGGGGGCTGGCCCTGGTGGAATCCCTCTCCATGGGAATCCGGGCGCTGATGTTTTCCGCCAACATCCAGGCGAGTTCCGAGGACGAGGAGATCAGCGCGGCCGAGATGAGCATGGCCGTGCTGGCGGGTCTCGGGCTGGCCGTCGTACTCTTCGTGTTGCTGCCCACCCTTTCGACCGCACTGATGGGGAACGTACTGTCGGGTCGGTTGGCCCTCAACCTGTTCGAAGGGGGGGTGCGCCTCGCCCTCGTGGTCGGGTACATTGCGGTGGTGGGCTACCTTCCCGATATGGCGCGGGTATTCCAGTATCACGGTGCAGAACACATGGTCATCGGTGCATGGGAGGCGCGGGGGATGCCGCCCTCCGCCGGGCTCACCGTGGAGGAAATCTGCGGTGAATCGACGGCACATGCCCGCTGCGGGACCAGTTTCATCCTCATGGTGGCCGTTGTCAGTGTCCTGGTGTTTTCCTTTTTCGGATGGCCATCCATCCTGGGGCGGATCGTGATCCGCCTGCTGATGTTGCCGGTGGTCGCCGGCCTGGCATACGAAATCATTCGACTCGCGGCCGAGGGCCGCTCCAGGATATTCCAGTGGTTGGTCACGCCCGGGATGTGGCTACAGCGGCTTACCACCCGCGTACCGGATGCCGACCAGATCGAGGTTGCCCTTGAGGCGCTTCGGGCGTGCGTGGATGTAGACGAGGGAGATGATGCGGCATGAGCCTGGCCCGCGACGTGGCCGACAAGATCGAGGAGATGCGTGCCCGCTACCACGAGCTCAACGCGCTGGTGAGCGATCCCGAAATCATCGCCCGCCAAGACGCGTGGCGGGGATATCTGAAGGAACACGCACGGATCGAGTCCATCCTCGAAGTGCACGGGGACCTGATCGCCACGGAGGAGGATCTCGACGAGGCCCGGGCATTGCTCGAGGAGACCACGGAGGAGGATGAATCCCGCTGGCTCGAGGCTGAAGTGAAAGAGATGCAGGGCCGGATCGAAGCACTCGAGGACCGGCTGCGCCGGCTGCTGATCCCGCCGGACGCGCGGGATGACAAGAACGTGATCGTGGAGATCCGCTCGGGTGCGGGCGGGGACGAAGCGTCCCTGTTCGCGGCGGACCTCTTTCGCATGTATGCCCGTCACGCGGAGCTGCGGGGTTGGAAGATCGAGATCCTGTCCCAGAGCCCGACGGACCTCGGGGGATTGCGCGAGGTCATCTTTTCCGTTTCGGGGGACGGGGTATTCCAGGATCTCAAGTACGAAAGCGGTGTGCATCGCGTCCAGCGCGTTCCCGACACCGAATCGGGTGGCCGGATCCACACTTCGACGGTGACCGTGGCCGTGCTTCCCGAGGCGGAGGAAGTGGATCTCGAGATCGATCCCTCGGATTTGCAGATCGATACCTACACGGCCAGTGGGCCGGGCGGCCAGCATGTGAACAAGACCGAATCCGCCGTCCGGATCACGCACCTGCCCACGGGCCTGGTGGTCACGTGCCAGGATGAGAAATCCCAGCACCGCAACCGGGCCCAGGCGATGAAGGTGCTGCGGTCGCGGTTGCTGGACATGATGGAGCGCGAGCGACAGGAAGAACTGTCACGCGAGCGCAAGTCCCAGGTTGGGACCGGGGACCGCAGTGAGCGCATCCGCACGTACAATTTTCCACAGAATCGCGTGACCGATCACCGCATCGGGCTCACCCTGCATCGCCTGGACGGGATCCTCGAGGGCGACATCGAGGAACTGATCGATGCCCTTCGCAGCTCCGAGGAGGCCGAGATCCTGGAGAGTATGGCCACGGGATGAGCGAGGTCGGCCGCGGTGGAACGCGGAGAGAGTGGTTGCGCTGGGCCACCGACCGGATGCGGGATGCGGGCGTCCCGGATCCCGCCCGCGAGGCGTGGCGCCTGCTCACCCCCAGCGACTGCGAGGTACCCGCGTTCGTGACCGCCCCCGATGCCACGGTGGATGCACGCGAGGCCGCGTCGCTCGACCACCTCGTGACGCGGCGTTGTCGCCGGGAGCCCCTGGCCTACATCCGGCGGAGCGTCGAGTTTTACTCCCGCACATTTCGCGTCGATCCCCGTGTGCTCATCCCGCGTCCCGAAACGGAAACCCTGGTGGATGTGGTCCTGGCGATGGAACCGGGCGCGCCACCGGGTCACGTGGTGGATGTCGGCACGGGGAGCGGTGTCATCGCCGTCACCCTCGCACTCGCCCTGGCGGACCGCCCGATTGTTGCGACGGACACATCCGGGGAGGCCTTACAGGTTGCCCGCGAGAACGTGCGACGCCACGGCGTGTCCGATCGCGTACGCCTTTTCCACGGCGACCTCGTTTGTGCGCCGTGCGACATTTTGGCTTTTGCCGTGGTGGTGGCCAACCTGCCCTATGTAACGGAAGAGGAGTGGGCGACCCTCGCGCCGGAGGTCAGCCGATGGGAACCCCGCGGTGCCCTGGTTTCGGGTGCCGACGGGTTGGATGCGATCCGTCGACTGGTGGCCCGCGCACCCCGGATCCTCCTCCCCGGTGGATGGATGGTGCTGGAGGTCGGAGCCGAACAGGGCGGGGAGGTCGGGGCCATGATGCGGGCGGCGGGACTGTTGCAGGTGCGGAGTTATCGCGACCTTCGCCAGATTGAACGCGTGATCGTGGGACGAGCGCCGAGGGAGGATGGCACGTGAAAACGGAAATATTCGATTGGCGTCACGCAGATGCAACGGAGCGAGCCGATATCATCACCCGCGCCGCGGTGCTACTGTCGGCCGGGGAGCTGGTCGCCTATCCGACGGAGACGGTTTACGGTCTGGCCGCCGCTGGTATGGATGCGGACGCGACGGCCCGCATTTTCGATGTGAAGGGTCGTCCATTGGATCGTCCCCTTTTGCTGGCCGTCCGGGATCTCGCGGCGGCGCGCCGCATCGTAACCGACATCCCCGACCGGGCCCATCGCCTTGCCGAGCGGTTTTGGCCGGGCCCCCTGTCCCTGGTGATGTCCGCCCGGCCGGAAGTGCCCCGCGAAGTCACGGCGGGGACGGGCTCC
>PUNF01000181.1 GCA_003552525.1 Clostridia bacterium
AAGGACCTGAGCATCAGGCCGGAGACCACCTATGAAAAAATAAGCTCACTGCCCCCGGCCTTTAAAGAAGGCGGCTTAATTACCGCGGGCAACTCTTCTCCTTTAAATGCAGGCGCCGGAATGCTGCTTTTGATGTCTGAAGAAAAGGCCGGAGAGCACGGGATTAAACCTTTGGCCAGTATAACATCTTTAGGATGGGGTGGTGTCGACCCCCTGTTGATGGGCAAGGGCCCCCTGCCGGCAAGCAAGATGGCCCTGGACCGGGCCGGCCTCACAACGAAAGATATCGACTTTTGGGAAATCAACGAAGCTTTTGCTGTAGTAACCCTGTGGAATATGAAAGTAATGAATATAACACCTCAAAAGGTCAATGTAAAAGGAGGAGCCCTGGCTTTAGGCCACCCCCTTGGGATGACCGGAGCCAGGCTCGTGGGAACCCTGGCCCGAATACTAAATACCGCGGGAGGCACTTACGGACTGGCTGCCGCCTGTATAGGGGGAGGACAAGGGCTGGCTACAATTGTAAAAAACCTTCGTTGATTCACTGGCTAAATTGATCATGATCCAGATGAACGTGGCTGGAGGGATCTTTATTTTCTGCTGACTTTAGCTTTTTCCAAAGGGTGGTCCGACTGATATTTAAGCGCTCGGCAATGACCGACTTGTTTTTCGAAGGATATAATCTCTGCAGTTTTTCTATGATCTCTGTTTCCATTTCATCCAGGGTGCCGATACTTATTACCAGCCTGTTGTTCCCGAGGGTGAGCCTGTCATCACTTAAATACTCGTTTCCAAAGCTGTAAAGCTCTTCTATCAGTTCCCTAAGTATAGTGTCCGGGTTGCCGCCTCCCGCGCCCAGGGTAATAAATTTTTCCACAAAACTTGCCAATTCCCGGGCATTTCCCGGCCAGAGATACTGCTCAACCCATTTTCTATGCGCTTCGATGGCCTTCATATAGCGGGAGTCGGCACCGGTCTTTTCCAGGTAGTGCTTGATTAATTGAAGTATATCTTCTTTTCGTTCACGCAGTGGCGGTAATTTTAATGATAAAACATTCAGCCGAAAATACAGGTCCTCCCGGAAAAGATTCTCCTTGACCAGCTCACCCGGATTCCGATTGGTGGCGGCCAGGATCCTGACATCGACCGGGATCATTTTATCGTCTCCCACCCTGCGTACAGCTTTTTCTTCAAGCACTCTTAACAAGCGGGCCTGCAAATTCAAGGGCATCTCCATGATTTCATCTAAAAAAATCGTCCCCCCGTGGGCCACTTCAAAAAGACCGGGCTTCCCCCCTTTTTTAGCCCCGGTAAAGGCCCCCTCGCTGTAACCAAAAAGCTCGCTTTCCAAAAGCTGCTCGGGGATGGTGGAGCAGTTAAAAGCGACAAAAGGCCCTTTTTTGCGCTTACTTTCATTATGAATGCTGTGGGCAATAAGTTCTTTTCCGGTTCCGCTTTCTCCAATCAACAGCACGGTAGTATCAGTATTTGCGTAACGCCTGGCCCTGGTTACCGCCCTTTTCATCGCTGTCGACTCACCCACAATGTCTCCAAAATTATACTGGGGCACCAGACCCTTGGCATATAATTCTTTGCGGATCTTTGCCTCCATCTTTTGGATTTTGCCTACTTCCTGGAGGGTTATGATCGCTCCAAATATTTTGGGACGATGTTCATCATCCATCAACAAAGGTAAACGGTATGCATAGATCTTCTTTTCCCCAATATCGAGCATCCGGCTGGTCGTTTCCCGTTCCGATTTCAAAAACTCTACTACCTGCGGCTGCATGCCGGATAAATGGGGAACAGATTGCCCGATAATATTTTCTCTTTTTCTGCCCAGAAGCTTTTCAGCAACAGGATTGAAATGGGTTATCCGCCGGTTCTCGTTTAAAACTATAATTCCTGTATCTACGTTATTTATAACCGTGTTCATAAATTCGGCTGCTTTTCGTTCTTTCTGCTGCACCGATACTATGTCAATCGCTCTTTGAAATGCATCTACTATAGCTTCCCTGGTAGAGCAAACCATAACCCCGCCGCGGATGCCCTTCTCCCCGGCTATTTTTAGGGTGCACTGACCGGTCCCAACCGCGACTTCAGCTTTCCACTCCGCAGCCCTGGTGATTTGTTCTTTTAAGGATTCAAGGTCACGATAATAAAAAATTTCCACCTGATGTGATGAAGAATTGAGCATATCCAGGATCTGTTGAAAATCGTAATGATTTTTTCTTTTATAGTGCTCAAAAAAGGCAATTTTTTGCCCCATTTCTTTGGCTTTAAACAATGCATTCAAGATATCAAAAGCAGTAATTTGCACCAGCACCACAGGGACCGAAACATTGTTTTTGATCAGAATTCCGGTAGCACCGCGGCTGATTATGCATTCTACCCCTTTGCGCTCATACTTTTTCGCCAGCTGCACGCCTTCTTCGAGGACTTCCTCTGCTATCTCTACATTAAATTCCATTTCAGATGATACTTGCCCGGCAAACTCGGAAAGCTGGCGATATGGCGAAATCATTACGATGGTCTTTCCATACTTCACCCAAATCCCTCCTGTTTTAAAATACCTTGTTTGTTGTATCAGTATAACACAGCAAACGACCTCTTAACAGAATGTTTCCTTATTTTTCATTCTTCACGCTATTAAACTATTACCCCTAAATATTATCCGGCCCGGTTTAAGCAGTGATACAACCTTACACCGAGCAAAAAAATCAATTAACATCCCGGCCATCCAAACAGCCCGGTGATGACAATAGTTGAGCCTTGGAATATTTATAGGCCCCGGCCGCAATTATTTGATGCGGTCGGGGCCTAAAATAAATTTCTGTTTCTACCAGGCCACCCTGTTTGCTAACAGCAGCCCGAGCATCTTATGTCTTTGAGTTTTAGGTATTTCTCACCTGGATGTCTTTTTTGCCGACTACTGGCCTGTTATGGATTGCAGCTTCATGGCCAGGGACATGTCTCCTTTGATTTTTAACTTTCCAGCCATAAAAGCGGACGTGGAGCTTAATTTGCCTTCCTGCATGTCCTTAAAGTCTTCAGAGTCCATTAAAATAGTGACATCCGGTTTTTCACTGGCACCTTCAACAAGATCTACTTTTTCGTCTGCAACGTTGAGGTGGAAAGTGCCCGGCTCGTCACCTGACAGCTCAAACTGAAAGGTGGCATTTATCCCTTTGGCTTTGGACGGATCCGCTTTCCCCACTCTCTCCTTCATCATGCTTACAATGTCGGAAAAAGCCATTTTAAAACCTCCCCAATAATAATCAAATACTTATTTGCCCTTAAACTCCGCTTTTCGCTTGTCCAGAAAAGCCTTCATCCCTTCATTTTGATCTTCCGTGGAAAAAAGAAGAGCAAAAGAGAGTTGCTCCATTTTATCTGCCGAATCGATGTCTGTGTTGATACCGGTATTTATTGCCAGTTTAGCCGCTCCCAGGGCAACGGCACCGTGACGGATATAACTGTTCATTTTGTTTTGGCATGTTTCCATTAATTTACTGACCGGTACCACCTCGTCTACCAACCCAATCTGATAGGCCTCCTGCGCTTCCACAAATCTGCCGGAAAAAATTATATCCTTGGCCCGGCTCAGACCCACCAGGCGGGCCAGCCGCTGGGTCCCTCCACCACCGGGAATAATGCCCAACCTTATCTCCGGTTGGCCTAAAACCACCGATTCTGTGGCAATCCGCAGGTCACAAGCCAGGGCAAGCTCACAACCGCCTCCCAGGGCATAGCCGCTTACAGCGGCTATTATCGGCTTAGGGATGGCTTCAATAAGCCTAACCACCCGGGTCAGTCCTTTTCTGTAGAAAACATCCACTGCAGAAGCGTCCACCATGCCCCGAATGTCAGCACCGCCGGAAAAGACTTCCAGGCCACCTGTAATAATCACCCCCCTTACCGCTTCATCTTGTTCGGCCTCCTCGAGGGCCTCGTATAGTTCCGATCTGACTTGCTCATTTAAAGCATTGCGTGCCTCGGGTCGATTAAGGGTGAGCGCGGCCACCGCATCTTCTTTCTGGTAAAGGACTACTCCATTCTTCATCATTATCTGCTCCTTTTCAATTTCTAATAACCTTTTTTTACCAGCTGACCGGCTATGATCATTCTCTGCACCTCGGAAGTTCCTTCATAAATCCGGGTTATTCGAGCATCGCGATAAAGCCTCTCGATAGGAAGATCTTTCATGTAGCCCATACCGCCGTGGATTTGCACGGCGCAATCCGCTACCCGGCAGAACGTTTCCGAAGCAAACAGCTTCGTAAGAGCGGCATCCATGATTATGTCCATTTCCTGCTCTACTTTCCAGGCGGTTTGCAAAGACAAAGCCCTTGCCGCCTCGGTTTCCATTACCATGTCGGCAAGCATCCACTGAATAGCCTGGTTCTCAATTATTGGTTTGCCAAACTGGATTCTTTCCCGGGCATAATCCAGTGAAAGCTCTATAAGCCTCTTGCAGCCACCAACACAGCGGGCAGCCAGCCCGGCCCTTCCGCGGGCCAGAATTTTTAGAGCGGTAATAAAACCTTCATTTTCTTCTCCGAGAGTATTCTCCACAGGCACCTCACAGTCCTCAAATATAATTTCGGAGGTATGCGAGCCTCTTAGCCCCATCTTTTCATCCACTTTGCCCACCTTAAAACCGGGAAAATCTTTTTCCACGACAAAAGCGGTAATTCCCCTGGAACCCCTGGAAGGATCGGTGACTGCCATGGTGGTGATTAAATCCGCTTCAGGCCCGTTTGTTATAAAGTGCTTAACTCCATTTAATATCCATCGATCCCCCTTCTTTGCCGCAGCAGTTCTCATGTTTGAAGCATCGGAACCCGCATCGGGTTCCGTGAGGGCAAAGGCCGCTACAATCTCCCCATCAGCCATGGAGGGCAAATATTTCTGCTTCAGCTGCTCCGAACCGGCCATTACCAGCCCCGAGGTGCCTATACCCGTATGGGCACCCAAAAAGCCGGAAAACCCGGAGTGCCCTCGCCCCAGTTCCTCTGAAACAAGAAACCTGCCCAGCATGTTCAAGCCCAATCCGCCATATTCTTCGGGAATGCTAATACCAAAAAGGCCCAGTTTTTTAGCTCCATCTATTAATTCCCCGGGAATACGATCTTCCTTTTCAATAATCTCCTCCCGGGGGAAAACCTCTTTTTCTACAAATTCTCTTACCGAGCATCTTATAGTATGCAGTTCTTCAGAAACACTAAACTCCATCTCAGATTTACCTCCTTAACTGACATCGAAAACAATAATGCGTATGGGAGCTGTATATCCCCTTTCGCCGGGGCTGCCAAACAATAGCTGCAATATGCATATTATGCAAAATTAATGCCACCCCCCGAGTCAAACAATATTTTTAGACCGACATAAATTAAATGCTGTTGCTACAGTCATCCCATATTCTTTAAGACCCCGAGTGCCTCTTGAATAATTATTCTTTACCCACATTTGTCTGACTCAGGCTCCTGGCGGCAGTTTACTGTTTAGCAACTAAACAAGGTCTCGACTCCTGTTAAAAAAATAAACATATCTTTTTTAACTTGCCCGGCTGACCGGTTAACTGTAACCGCTGTATCCGTTTTTCATGCACTATAAATTACTCTTACAACAAATGATCATATGAAATATATTATTGGTATGGATATTGCAGCTAAATTTCCAGTAAAACATTTCGGGGAGGTTTTTCTGTTGAAAGCTGGTGAAATCATGTCCACCGAAGTAATTGCCGTAAGCCGGAGCACTACCCTGGATAAACTAATTGACCTTCTCAGCAAACATAATATCAGCGGGGTTCCCGTTTTAGACCAGGACCGGAGAGTTGTCGGCATCATTAGCGAGGCGGATATCCTCAAATATTCCAGGCAGAACAAGATTGTCCCTTATACCACGCTTTCCGGGTGGATGCCTGCAGAAAACCCCATAGCTGACCATGGAGTCTTAAATAAAAGCCTGGATACGTTAAAAAATACAACCGTCGAT
>PUNF01000015.1 GCA_003552525.1 Clostridia bacterium
AGGGTTCCTGCTGCGCACGGCCCTCTTCGACGACGTTTCTAGCCGCATTTGATTGAGTCTACACTCCTCTCGTCACACCTGCGCCATCCATCCGTGGAGCGGGCGCTGAAGTTAATGCCATCCGTGACTGACCCCGCTGGCCCGACCCTACCCATCGCTACATCCCGGTCAACACCACGCTGAACCTGCGAACTTCCGGCCTCATTGGCTGCTCCAACTTTGGAGCGATAGCCGTGAGCTTCGGGTCTGCCGTGGGGCCACGCGACCATTCTTGCGCGACCAGATGTCCCCCCTGACACCTTCCCCAGTTCGCGGCGAGACGCCGTCGTCATAGGGAGTGATCTACGGAACCGGGATCGATGTGAAGAATCGAGCGACACCCCAGAGTCTGGTCCGCGAATATACTGTCATCGTTCGGATGCGCCGACATAGCCGGGATACATAGCATCGGAGGGAGATCTGCGGCCTTAATCGGCGCAGGAGATTCGGTAGTGACAGGTGGGGTGCCATAGGTTGCTTATGGTTCCTTACGCACTTAATTTACTACTGTGAAAGAGAGGAATGATCCGAATACTTGGGGCATTATGGTGCTCTTTGTGGCTCCTATTGCCGTGACTGTTCCCGGGGCGGACACAGCTGATGCACTTTTGCTTGGGGGTAATCCCGATGTTCGTAGATCACCAAGGCACGCTGGTCATGATTGGCGGTGCGGAGGAACGCAAAGGCGAGCGCACTATCCTCCGCAAAGTCGCTTCGTTATGCGGTGACCACGGCAATATGCTGGTAGTTTCCATAGCCGCCAAATACCAGCAAGACGTTGGCACCAGATACCAGAAGGTTTTTTCGAGTCACGGAGTCAAGGACGCCGCAGTCGTCACCATGACGGACCGGAGCGAGGCCGACAGTTCCAGGATGGAGGATTTGCTCAAGAGCGCAGCCGGCGTCTTCTTCAGCGGTGGTGATCAGCTGCGCATAACTGGCATGTTGGGGGGAACTAAGTTTGCTCACCTGTTGAAAGAGCGCTATCGGGAAGGCACTACCCTCGTTGCGGGAACTAGCGCCGGGGCCTCTGCAATGGGTCAGATCATGATTGTTGGCGGAAGGGCGAATCGGCCGGCGACGCATGAAACCACTCACATCAGTTCTGGGTTGGGATTACTGGAAGGTGTGGTAGTGGATCAACATTTCGCCCAGCGGGGGAGAATTGGTCGCCTGGTATCGACCATTGCCGAGAACCCAGAAGTGCTCGGTTTGGGTATTGACGAAGACACGGGGGTGTTATTGCGGTCGGGCAGAGAAATGGAAGTGCTCGGTTCCGGCTCCGTTACCATATTGGATGGTCATGACATCAGTCACAGTAATTTGTCGGAAGCCTCTTTGGGAAGTCCCCTGGCTTTGTCCCCCGTGGTAATGCACGTGCTACCGGCTGGATATCGATTCGATATACGGAACAGAGTCCTACTGGAGTGAGGTCGCGATAACGACCCCCTGCCGCGACAGGAATGTTGCATTGGGGTATTGGGCGTGTTTGGAATATCAGTGAGCGGAATCTTAATGCCGATTTGCCGATTTCATCTACTCATGTTTTGACAGCCTTGCACATCGGAACAAACATTTGCGTCAGGGTATTCAGGACCTTCGGGATTTTCGCAGGCTACTTTGGGTCTGCTGGATGGGAGTTACAATGCGAATAGTCGAAATACGTGCCCTGAGAGGCCCCAATTTGTATAGCGGCTTCCCGGTGATATTCATGAAAGTGGACATCGGAGCCCTGGAAGATAGCCCGACCGATGTCATTTCCGGCTTCCTGGAGAATATAGGGGAAATGATGCCCACCCTGGTTGAGCACACCTGCTCGCCGGGTAGGAGGGGGGGATTCCTCGAGAGAGTGGAGAGGGGAACTTGGGCGGCTCACGTTGTTGAGCACGTAGCCATCGAATTACAGTGTCTGGCGCAGACCGAGGTCGGTTTCGGAAAGACAGTGAGCACCGATACCAGGGGCGTTTATAATGTCGTGTATCGCTACCGAAACGAGAAGGTGGGTCTACGGGCAGGGGTATTCGCCGTAAATATCGTGAAGGCCCTGTTCCAAGGGGAAATCACTGATGTTCAGCCGTACGTTGGCGTTCTCGCGAGGATTCAAGAATTGGATCAATATGGACCCTCAACCCAGTCAATCGTGACCGAGGCCCAACGGAGAGGGATACCACACCTCAGACTGAACTCCAGCAGCTATGTTCAACTGGGCCAAGGTAGATACCAAAGAAGAATCCAGGCCACCGTCATGGATGATACATCGGCTTTGGGGGTTGAGATCGCGGATGATAAGGAGAGAACCAAGGAACTGTTATCCTCCTCCATGGGAATTCCCGTTCCCGAAGGGCGAGCCGTGCAAACCCTTACTGACGCCCTGAAACAAGCGCATATCATCGGTTATCCTTTGGTGGCAAAGCCATTAATCGGAAACCACGGCCGAGGGATAACCACCAAGATCAATAACGATCAAGAACTTCAAATCGCCTTCCGAATTGCCAATGGCTTCTGGGACAGGGTCTTAATAGAGAAGCATCTGGAGGGTAAGGATTACCGTCTTCTTGTGATAGATGGCAAGCTCGTAGCGGCGGCTCTCAGGGAACCGGCGCAAGTGGTGGGTAACGGAAGAGACACCATTCAGGATCTCATCCATGAGACCAATAATGATGTCCAACGGGGGGTCGGGCACCAGAAACATCTCACCCAGATTGAGGTCGACGACATGACCGAAGTTCTTCTCGCCAAGAGTGATCTTTCGCTCGAGAGCATTCCTCTTGAAGGAGAGAAAGTACTGCTGAAGTCCACTGCCAACATCAGCACAGGAGGAACTGCACTCGATGTCACCGACGAAGTGCATCCGTCTATCCGGTCGATGGCCGAAAGGATATCTCGAATCATCGGGTTGAACGTTATGGGGATTGACCTAATAGCTCCGTCACTTCAGCATCCTCTATGCAAGGGATCGGCAGGTGTTCTTGAGGTCAATTCGGCCCCGGGTTTCAGGATGCATCTCAGCCCTTCCGCGGGAACTCCTAGGAACGTCGCCGCCCACGTCGTGGACATGTTGTTTCCTCCAGGCTCGAACCACACAATCCCGATTGTTGCGGTGACCGGGACAAACGGCAAGACGACAACGACGAGATTGATATCCCATATACTCGGTGTCAACGGCAGCGTGGTGGGAATGGCATGCACTGATGGGGTGCACATTGGTGGTCTGCCCATCATCGAAGGTGATTACAGCGGACCTGAGGGAGCCAGGATGGTCCTGACGGATTCCGCCGTCGACCATGCTGTTCTCGAGGTGGCAAGGGGCGGGATACTCCGTCGCGGTCTCGGTTTCGATGAGTGCGATGTGGGCGTGCTTCTCAATATCAACAACGACCACCTGGGAGACGGCGATATCAACACTGAAGAAGACCTTGCGAAGCTGAAGTCTACGGTCATCGAAGCGGTACGACCCACTGGATATGCGGTTCTCAATGCAGACGATCCGTTCTTTTCAGTGCATCAACACGCAGCGGGGGAGGCCAAGATCATCCGCTTCTCTGTGGACCCAGACAATGGAGATTTGCCTGAGAACCTCGAACAGGGCCATATGAATGTGATTCTTCAGGACGACATGGTCAAGATTCAGAGGAAGGAGGGTACATCAACGGTTGCCAGGATCTCAGAGATACCAATTGCGTTTGGTGGTCAAGCCTTGTTCAATGTTCAAAACGTGTTGGCTGCGACTGCCGCAGCACTCGCCTTGGGCTTGACGGAGCCACAGGTAAGAGCGGGATTAGTGGATTTCACTTCTTCGATTGACCAGGTGCCGGGAAGGATGAATATTATCGAGATGGGATCCTTCAAAGCCGTTGTCGATTACGGACACAACAAGGGCGCCATCGAGGCAACCGGTGATTTCTTCCAAGACCTTGCAGCTGGCCGGATAATAAGAATGACGTCTGGGACCGGCAATCGCCGAGGTGAAGACATTATTGGGTACGGGTTATCTCTATCCCACTATTCTGATCATGTTGTCCTCACCGATGCGGACCCCAGGAACAGGCCTCCCGGTGAGACGGCTCAACTCGTGCAAAAGGGGTTGATGGAGGGCGGTTTCACCCGTGACATGGTGACGATGATCTTTGACGAACGCCAAGCTACCAGATTCGCTCTGGACATGGCTGGCCATGGCGACCTGGTGATATTGCACGCTGACAATATTGGTCAAGTTATACGAGATGTCTTGAACTACAGGGAGACAGTAATTGAGATTGGGCCGTTGCGCGAACAAAGTGGCCCTGGAGTCGGTCCCTCGGATATGATCCAGCATACCGCGGACCACGTTCTCAAGAGGGCCAGCATGGAGTAAGTAAGGTGATTCCGCGCAATTAAGTATCCACGGGTCGCATTGGCGGAAGGTAACCACCCATTCTCTGTGGCTACCGACACGGGAAAGCGGCGTTGAGTAGGTCTACTTTGCGGCCCGGTGCCAACGCGCAATGTACCGCTCACCATCTTCTGTTGCGTATTGAGTGATCACCGGCCTTTGCCAACCGACTCGAGGGCAGCAGCATGCATGTGCGGGAAGGATCCTCTCTACCAAGAATGTGGCCATTACTGAAACTACGAGGCGGCGGGGCCACGCAATAGCCCAGCCGTCTCCCTCTCGAGTCAATGCCGAGGAGATCAATTTCATCCCCCCTGGCAGTTGAGTTGGGAACGCTGAAGATGCATATGTTAACGCCGCGGCCTGGAGCACGATCCGATGCTCCAGGCCGCGGCGCTATTCTTTGGAACCGGAAACCCCTACCCGTTACCAATGGGAACGGGTAAGTCTCATGTGAGCCCCCGTTTAACCCCGGTCGTCATTATGGGCGAGTCCGGAACACCCTGGCATCCCCTCTTGTTAGTTCCTAGACCGGCGTTGACAGGCGAGGCCTTACCCTGGTCTGCGGATGATATTTGGCTCCAGTTTGATACTGGCATGGACTGGTGCTTGGCCCGTGTACGATGAGCAGAACTCGGGGATATGCGCAAGGACCCTTTGCAGCGGTTAGTTTGGGTTTGAATACGGAAGTGGAAGGGGCAGGAGGACATGGCACACTACGTCCCACCGATTAAGGTCAATCGCACCCCCAGGTGTCTCGAAGGCCCGAGGGTGCGATTGATGAGAACTGCTATCGATCAAGGCTAGCTCGATTAACTACGCCGTGGTTTCCATTCTTAGGAGGGGTGCCTTCGGCACGATTTCCCCGAGCCTATCCATTCGTGGATTCAGCCTAGGGATATGACGGTTGTGAGCAGGACGATGAAGAACGCCAAGCCCACAACGAATGCGATGAGTGGTCGCTTAGAATTGATATGCAACATCTCCCTTCACAAACGTCTTTTTACAAGTATACATGGTAATGCTCGGTTTTCGAAGGGCGTCACCCAGGGGCCACTATTATGCACATGGCGGAGATGGGGCCGATTGTCGTCAAGAAGTGCTCTGCCAGCATATGTTTTCGACGGAACCCGTTGGTCCATCCAGGGGGTCGCCCGAGGTGGTGCTCGCCGTCATGGTGAGAATGTCAACGGCCATCTGGAGATCCCCCTTTTCGGTCATGTGGCGTCCCCATTTCACGGGAGGATCTTTGGGGAAGTTAGATGAGGTTTCTCACCTCCTCCTGGGCTCCCTGGTGGTGTTCTCGCAGTCGGTAGCTCTGCCCCTTGAGGTTGAAGATGCGAGCCCGATGGAGCAGCCGGTCCAGGATGGCGGATACGGTGATGGCATCATCGAAGAGTGCCGCCCACTCCTGGAAGGGTCGGTTGGTGGTAAGGATCACCGACTGTCGTTCATAGGCGGCGTTGATGACCTGGAAGAAGTGGTCTGATGCGGTCCGATCCAGGCTGAGGAACCCGAGTTCATCGATCACCAACAGATCAAACCCTCCGAGCC
>PUNF01000040.1 GCA_003552525.1 Clostridia bacterium
GAACCCATAGGCTACATCCCGCCAGATGAGTTCGAAAGGATCTACTACCGGTATCAAGAACACATGGCTATGGCGGCGGGACTCAACTAATGTACCCTCCGGAAAACCCGGGGCGGTTCAGTCTGATGATTCGCCCAATTGATGGGATACCCTCCCGTATTCGATTCGGCTTTCGGCAGAAGATTTCGAACCGTAAACGCCCCGGCTCTTGGGAAGATTATGGGCGCTCCAAAATACGAAAAGCGGGAATGGCTTCAGAAAACATTCTGCTTTCTTTTCACGTGTAGAATCGAAGCATAATGCGCTCTCCGCGAGACTTGGATCAACTCCGAGATGGCGCGATAGCGTCGCGCCATACGGCCCGCCATGCACAAGGGGCATCCTGGAAGCCGGGGTGACCATAAGGCGCCAGAGAACGTACCGAGACCAGCAGCTACGGTGACAGGTTGCACACCCCTTTTGCGAAGTTATCGAAAGCGATGATCGGATTCCCCGCTCTCCCGCCACAGCCAGTACAGTGTTGGCAGCAGGAGAAGTATTCCCAACATCAGGGTTGGGATTCTCGGAATACTCGGTACGAATTGCAGGATTACCCGGGCTTCGAAGACGGAAACGGCATTCATTCCGATGTGTAGTAGCGCTGGAATCCAAATGGAACGAAACCGCTGGTAGCCGAGGCCGAAGAGAAGCCCGGTGACCGTGGCATAAGCAACTTGCAGGGGATTACCATGCATGAGTCCGAATATGAGGGCCTGCAGAAATAGAGCACAAGTCCCCGGGAAGACTGTTTCTAGGTGTCCGAAGATGATACCGCGATAGAGGATCTCTTCGATTACCGGGATGGCGATCCCGACGGTGAGCATGACTGCTAGGAATGGACCCTCTCCGACGAGGCGGGCCATCAGGTCGCCGTGCTCGGGAAACATGCGGTGTAGCCCACTCAAATGAAGCAGGGAGTTTAGCGAAATAGACCATCCGGCGCCGGCGATTAGCGCGAAAAGCATCGACCGGGGTCGCGGTGGCTCACGGGATATAACCTGGCCCATGCGTCGTCCGGATGAGCGGAGCAGCAGCCAGTACACGACCAGGGTAAGGACACCGGCCGTTGCGGTCAGTAATGCCAGCTGGGTTTCGATATATGCTTGTATGGCAACCGGTGCCATATCGTGGACGGTGCCGAGGTAGGAGGCAATGGCCAGGGCGACGGCGAAACTCGATACGAGGTGTAGGATGATCACCAGGCCCACGTGACCGAGGGCCCCAAGATACCTGCGCATGCGCACACGCCTCTCCGGGATTTGGGTCATGTTACCAGTGTAATGCGAGTACCCCGGACGACGTCAACGCTGTCTGGAGTGGGGGCTGCAATGGGTCGGGTGCGAGGGGGTGGTTATTACCGATGAGGCGAACAGAATTCAGTAATGGTCGCGTGTACACCATGACCGGGACCGGGGAGAAGGTGAGTCGGTTCTCGGTCCTGGATGAAAGGTTCTATACCGTTGGAGGGACTCCGCACGCTTCTTCGGACCGGCTGGTTGACCTCGAGGGACGCACGGTGATTCCCGGGATCATCGACTCGCATACGCATTTTGTGCAGTACTGCTCGGATGTTCTCGCTGGAATGGATCTCGGTGGTTGTGACGACCTTGACGAGATTGCCCACCGTGTCATGGATGGAGCGGCTAAGATGTCCCCTACCCCGACCGATGGGTGGTTGCGGGGCGGGGGGTGGGATAAGAACGTCTGGCCCGGTGATGTGTTTCCAGACCGCAAAGCTCTTGATGCGTGGGTTTCCGATCGACCAGTTGCCCTGATGAGCAGGGATTGTCATGCCCTGTGGGTGAATTCCCGGGCCCTGGAAATCTCCGGTGTGGATCACCGGACCCCCGATCCGCCCGGGGGTGTCATCGCAAGGGATGCTGACGGATCACCCAAGGGCATCCTCCTCGATTCTGCCATGGATCTGGTCCGGGCGCATATTCCACCTCTTCGGGGTGCAAACTTGCAAGCAGCACTGGATAAGGGGTTTGCGCAAGCCCTTTCCCTGGGAATCACGGGGATCGTCGCCTGTGAAGGAGCACACGCGTTGCATGCCATGGCACGCCGGGCTGTAGACGGGCAACTTCCCCTACGCACCTGGCTGACCATACCAGATGATTCCCTCGGGGCTTTGGAGGCACTGGGTTTGTGCGGTGGGATCGGCGACGATTTCTTCAGGATTTTCGCCGTAAAGGTCATGCTCGACGGTGCCCTTGGATCACAAACCGCATATGTGGACGCAGGATACCCCGGTGCCGATGGAATCGATCGAGGACTTCTGCTGCATACCACGGGGCAGCTGCGAGGTATCGTTCGGCGTGCGGCGGACCTTGATCTGCCCGTGGCCATCCACGCCATCGGGGATGCGGCCTGCGAACGTGCCCTCGTTGCCGTGGAAGATGAAGCGGTGAGGCACTTGCGACATCGAATAGAGCACGCCCAACTGCTGCGTCCTGACCACCCGGACCGCATGACCCAAGCGGGCATTGTGGCCTCCATGCAACCGGCTCACCTTTCGGATGATATCCCGCTCATTGAACGGCATTGGCCCGGTCGCGAGCACCGGGCATACGCGTTTGCCAGCCTTGCTCGAGCCGGGGCGGTGTTGGCCTTTGGTTCCGACGTGCCGGTGGCACCGTTGGACCCCTTCCTGGGGATGCGGAACGCAGCCTTTCGCATGGATGGTCACGGTCAGCCATGGTATCCACAGGAGGCCATCGATATGCATGATGCACTTCGCGCCTATACGGCCGGATCCGCTTGGGGAGTGGCCGCGGAAGAGGCAGTGGGGGCCATTGCGCCGGGATACTTCGCCGACTTTGTCATCTTGGATCGAGATCCGCTGCTGGCGTCATCCCCTCGGGACGTGGACGCATCCCAGGTGGTCTCCACCTGGGTCGGGGGGGAAGAAGTCTATCGCAGGGAGGGCTCTGGACTTTTTGACCCGAAGGGGTCGTGATATACTTTATTAGGTTTGCCACTTCCCCCGAATATATTGCGGCGATGGAGGGGTACCGATACGGATTCGGCGTAGCATTATCGAAATACGGGGTCGATCCGCTGAAGGGGAGTTCGCGGGTTCTGTTTGGATCCTTGTCCCCGTCCTCATCCTGGTTTTCTTGACGTTTGGTGGCATGGTGCCACGGGCCGTGGAGGCATCACCGCCGGGGGGATGGTGGGTGCCCGAATCCTCTGAGATTCGGGCCGCTGTGAGCAGTATCGGAGAGTATCGATCGCAGACCGTACGTGGTTTCTACCTGCCTAGCATCCTTGTTTCCAGTCAATCCCGCATGGAAGAGTATTTCCGTATGATCGAGGAGACCGAGATCAACGCGGTTGTGATCGATATCAAGGATGATCGAGGCTGGATCACCTATGAGACGGACCTCGATGCCCCAAGGGAATACGACGCAGTCGATGCACGGCTGGGCGATTTGGAGCAGTTGGCGAGCGAACTTGCGGATCGGGGAATTTACGCCATCGGCCGCTTGGTCGTATTCAAGGATGATCGATTGGCCCTGGCCCGCCCGGATCTCACCATCACGGTATCGGGCACCGGGTCGTGGCGCGATCGGACGGGTGCCTATTGGATCGATCCGTATAGTCGCGAGGTGTGGGAGTACAATAACGACATTGCGGTGGAGGTCATCGAGAAGGGTTTCCCCGAGGTCCAGCTTGACTATGTTCGCTTTCCGACGGACGGAAATGTGAGGGCGGCAGAGTATCGGCATCGCGATCCAGATATCGCGCGATCCCGCCTTATCGCGGACTATATCAAGGATTTTCACTGGCGGGTGTTTTCTGCGGGTGGGTTGAGCTCCATTGATGTGTTCGGTCTCGTCCCAACGGTTCGTGATGACATGGGTCTCGGACAGCAGTGGGAAGAGGTGGTCGAAGTGACGGACTACGTATCTCCCATGGTATATCCCTCTCACTACGGTCCGAACATCTTTGGCTTGCCGGTACCCGACGCGGCTCCTTATGAAACCGTCTGGCACAGCATGCGAGATGGCCTGCAGCGGATGAATGAAGCAGACTCCATTATGCGACCCTGGTTACAGGATTTTTCCTGGGGACATCGCTATGGACCGGATGAAGTGTATGCGCAAGTCAGGGCTACGGAGGATCATGGGATAGACAGCTGGTTGCTTTGGAATTCCGCGGGGCGCTATACCTGGGACGCCCTGCGGCCTGCAGACAACGTCGACGATGGTGATGCACCGATCACGCACGCGCCCTAAGCATCGGTCATCGCCTTGGGTATCGAATCGAGGAGGAGATAGCAGGTGGCCAAGTACTCTACCGAGCAATTGCGTAACATCGGTCTTGTATCACACAGTGGTGCAGGCAAGACGACCATGGCCGAGACGATGATGTACTTCGCGGGTGCCACGTCTAGAAAGGGCAGTGTCGACGATCAGAACAGCATTCTTGATTTCGAAGCCGAAGAACGCGAGCGCCAGGTGAGTATTAGTACTGCCCTGGCTCCTTTCGAGTGGAAAGATTGCCGCGTGAATCTCCTGGATACACCGGGATATTTTGATTTCGTCGGCGAAGTCCGGGCGGCACTCAGGGCCAGCGATGCCGCATTGGTGGTCGTGGAAGCGGTGTCCGGCGTCGAAGTGGGTACGGAACTAACCTGGGGCTATGCGGGCGAATACGGCCTCCCGAGGATTGTATTCGTCAACAAGTTGGAGCGCGAGAACGCCGATTATTTCAAGGTTCTCGAGGAATTGCGTGAAGCATTTCCCGAGACTATCGCCCCCCTTTACTTGCCTATTGGAGCGGAGGATGAGTTCGCCGGACTGATTGATCTGCTGGATCAGCGTGCGCTTATGTTTGATGCCGATGGCAACGTCTCCGCGGAAGAAATACCGGCTACACTGATGGATCAGGCTGAAGAGTATCGCGAAGAACTCATCGATGCCATCGCCGAACGCGATGATGACCTATTGATGATGTATCTTGAGGGTGAAGATTTGGATCCAGACATGCTTCGCAGCGTTTTGCGGGAAGCCATCGTGGAAGGTGAGGTCGTACCAGTCCTGTGCGGATCCGCTTTCACCGGCGTGGGCATGCAGACCTTGATGGATTTCTTTGTGCAGAATTGCCCCGCACCAAGCGAGCGCCCCGCTGAGGTCGCGACCAACCCCTCCGGTGGCGAGGAAGTTGAGCGGAGTGCGTCGGAAGACGATCCATTCTCGGGCTTGGTTTTCAAAAGCCTTGCCGATCCCTACGTTGGTAAGCTCACTCTCTTCCGCGTGATGTCCGGTACCATACGCTCGGATTCCACGGTGCGGAACAGCTCAAGGGAAGAGAATGAGTCCCTAGGCCAGCTGATGATCCTGCGTGGCAATCAACAGGAATCGATTGATGAAGCGGTAGCCGGGGATTTGGTCGCCGTCGCCAAGCTGCAGCACACTGTAACGGGCGATACCCTTTGTGATGCCTCTAGTCCCGTTGTCTTTGCTCCGATCGCCTTCCCGACCCCGATCTACAGCGTGGCGGTGGAGCCGGAGGCGCGCGGCGATGAGGACAAGATTGGTTCGGGGCTCAGCAGGCTCACGGAAGAGGATCCGACTTTCACGGTAGATCGCAATGCCGAGACAAATGAGCACATCCTTTCGGGAATGGGCGACGTCCACGTTGCCGTCATCACCCAGCGCCTGAAACGCAAATTTGGCGTAGGCGTCGTGACGCGTCCGCCCAAGATTGCATACAGGGAGACGATCCAGGATACGGCTACCGCACGCTATCGACA
>PUNF01000052.1 GCA_003552525.1 Clostridia bacterium
ATACGAAGAGGAATCTGACGAAGAAATATTACCTATAGAAGAGGATAATAAGAAAGAAACAACCCTTACCGAACTAGAAGGAACGGAAGTTAAGGAGTCAGAGGACGAAGAGTTAATTACTCGACAAGAAGAGATGAACGATACTATTGACGAAGAAATGGAGTTTTCAGAAACTGATACCAAAATACGGATTCTCTTGGATGATAAAAAAGAATACGGATATACACCGACAGAAGCGAAGGAAAGACGTAACTAAAAAGAATCACGTTAAAAACACACTTCTAAAACCCTTTTTATTTTTCTATTTGTTTTATTTTCTAATTTTCGATGTGTTAGTACGGAGAACATTTAGTTTGAAAATATCCAAATAATCAGTGAACCGAGTCGATCGAAAGTTCCATCAACAGATATTCACTCGAACCCTGTTTTTTTCCCACCTAAAACCTCCGAATATGCGTTTTCCACAAACATCTAGAATAAGCTATTTTGTTTTCGCTGGCCATCGTGCCTCAGATATAAAGAGTGGTCATCCTCCGTGAATACATCTAGAAGATGATAATCCTTCGGATCTAAATCACCGATCCCGGGTTGATAAAACTCGAGCTTATCTTTAGTTCTGGTAACAGGTTGTATTAGCCTGAACTAACCAGCGTGGCTTTCGAGAATGTCGATCAGGTCTAAAATTCTATATCGAGTGCTATGGGGAAGCAAATGTCCATCTCGTTTGTGCACTTCGGTTTTGATTTCAAGATCAATCTCATATGAGGACGTGTAAAAGTAGAATAGAAGGATATTTAACAGTGTCCGTTAAATGAAAATATTGCAGAAAATAGAATCAGTGTATATACCTCTAGTGTGGAATAATCAGAATTTATTAAAGGAACCAAAAAGCAATAGGAAAAATAAGAAAGAATTTTTTACATGTTTCAGTAAACATGGCTAGCCATTACCATTTCTTCTTGAAGTAGACCACAAGTATGAGTGCTATGGCTATCCCGACTGCCAGCAATAGCATCGTGAATCCAGGGATACCATCATCGTCGTCTTCCTCTTCATGATAAACATCTTGAGCTCTCAGCTGATCTTCCTTATCTAATACCTGCAGGATGGGATATCCGTCCTCAGATGCATCTTCGTCATTCTCTACGACTGTTTCCCAGGTCTCCTCGAAATCAAATCCTTCCATGTATTCGGTGGCGTTTTCCCCGGTCATCCCATGAGTTGTGAGGCCTGTTCCCCCGTCGCTTTCTTCGATTCCGGATTTTTCGATATCCCAGTATGAGTTTTCGACAGTCCCTCCAGTGTGATTACCTACGAGTCCACCTACATCTTCCTCTCCGATCACTTCTCCAGTTGAATATGAGTTAAATACTTTAGGTCCGGGTGGTGTTGCTATACCTGGGCCGCGCATGTTTATTCCTACGAGTCCACCCACATTTTTGTTTCCGATAACTGTTCCAGTAGCATATGTATGATTCAATTTACTTGAACCCATATTCCATCCTACGAGTCCACCTACACTTTCGTTTCCGCTAACGTTTCCCGTGGCGTACGATCTGGAATTCCTGCAACCGTTTACTCCCGCGAATCCACCTACATGGCTGACATCGTTCTGGAACTCGGAGATGAACCCTACAACATAGACATGGGAGACGGTTTTGTGATCTCTCCCGAAGTGAGATTTTTAGATCTTGTAGATACTCCCGAGAGTTATGTCGGTCAGGCCAGACTTATTCCTAGAGTCGAGGGAACGGAGAAACGACTGGAATTCTACCGACACGGTATAGGTGATCTGAATCCCAAGGAACATCATCTACTCGACGGACTCACCGATGATGACCACCCGCTTTACCTACGGCACGATGGACAGCGGGAGCTCACGGGAAGTCTTATCCCCAGCAGCTACGGAGAAATATCCCTTGGAGATATGGATAACAAATTTTCAGAAGTGTTCACTAAGAAGTTAGACAGCCACGGCTCCGGACTTGAGATCACAACAGGAGGTAAACTTACAGCCGATGTTTACGACATATTGTTTGCTCTCAGCGGGAACACCCAATTCGATTACGACACAGTTCTCCATGGAGATATCGACTGGACTTCGAGTAAGAGTTTTCCCAATGTCTACGAAGGCGGTGTTATCCCGTCCATGAACGATGGAGAATGGGGTATATCCGGAGGATCTACTGGAATTCAAAGGAATTCCATCGGTTCACAGAACAAGTTCTGTGTAAAGCGTGACTTCTGAGGATGAGTATGGAGCGAACATTAGTGAGTTCTACACCATGGCACGATACTGATAACGGGAAGTACTGGGTAGTGTTGAGGAAGGGATCTGAGACTCACAGGGTCGAGTTGAAGGGATAAAACATACGTATGTTTAACATGGTTCCTGATGTTGACTGACCTTTTCAGTAGGCAAAAGTTTTTTATTGTGTTAACCCTCATTTATAGTCTAGAGTGATTTACGGATAGGAGATGAAATTATGAGATTTAGAAAGATATTAGCTTTGGGTACGGTCTCCTTACTTTTGATGAGCTTTTTGACTGTTATAGCGGTCTGGGTACCTGAAAGAGCTGAAGGGTCGGGACTGGCGGACAGCCCCTGGCCCGGCTTCGGTCGTGACAGAAAGAATACAGGCAGGAGTCCCTACGATACGAGCCACGTGGATGGTACGGAGAAGTGGAACTTCTCCACCGGCCGCCGCGGTGTGTGGTCTTCGCCGGCTATCGGCGGTGACGGTACGGTTTACGTGGGGTCATGGGACGATAATCTGTACGGGATCAACCCGGATGGTATAGAGAAATGGAACTTCTCCACCGGCGGCGGTGTGTGGTCTTCGCCGGCTATCGGCGGTGACGGTACGGTTTACGTGGGGTCAGGTGACTATAACCTGTATGCGATCAACCCTGATGGTACGGAGAAGTGGAACTTCTCCACCGGCCACTGGGTGCATTCTTCGCCGGCCATCGGCGGTGACGGTACGGTTTACGTGGGGTCAGGTGACTATAACCTGTACGCGATAAACCCAGATGGAACGGAGAAGTGGAACTTCTCCACCGGTGACAGTGTGAATTCTTCGCCAGCCATCGGCGGTGACGGTACGGTTTACGTGGGGTCAGATGACAATAACCTGTACGCGATAAACCCAGATGGAACGGAAAAGTGGAACTTCTCCACCGGAGACTTTTTGCGTTCTTCTCCGGCTATCGGCAGTGACGGAACGGTTTACATTGGGTCAGATGACGATAACCTATATGCGATCAACCCGGATGGAACGGAGAAGTGGAACTTCTCCACTGGCGACTCGGTGCGTTCTTCGCCAGCCGTCGGCAGTGACGGAACGGTTTACGTGGGGTCAGTTGATTCATCCCTGTATACGGGCACCATCCCCGAAAATATGGAAGAAAAAGAACCATCGCTAGACAATAACCTGTACGCTGTGAACCCAGATGGGACGGAGAAGTGGAACTTCTCCACTGGCGACAGTGCGTGGGACAGTGTGTGGTCTTCGCCGGCTATCGGCGGTGACGGTACGATTTACGTGGGGTCATATGACGATAACCTATATGCGATCAACCCAGATGGGACGGAGAAGTGGAACTTCTCCACTGGCGACTCGGTGCGTTCTTCGCCAGCCGTCGGCAGTGACGGTACGATTTACGTGGGGTCAGTTGACGGTAACCTGTATGCTATAGGTGGTGAAGATAATGATACCGACCGTGATGGTATTCCCGGATTCACCCACTATATAATGCTGATCAGTATCTTTGTGGCTGTGATCAGTAAGAAAAAGCGTACCGGATGATACAACATCCAGAACCCACTTCCTTCAAATCTTATTTTTTCTGAACCCGTACTTAGGAAAGTAAAAAATGAACCGAATATTTTCGTATTATCACTGAGATTATGATTCTTTTTACGCCTAAATGAAAGAAGAATTTTGGGAAGAAATTGGCAAATCTTGAGTTTTTGGTCTACCCTCCGAAGTACGACATTCTTGGACACCGAGTGATGCTTGTATGGTCCCTGTAGTTTGCTATCTTTTATCGGGATACTCTGGGGTTTTTCATGCCGATTCTTTTCGTTCAAAGGATAATTTGGTAAAATCAGAGAGAGGCAAAAAAAAAAATATAGTATTTCCTATATGTACTATTAGAGGGAAGAATTTTTATGAAAAGCCAAAGAAAAGCGAATTCGCAGGATAAAAAGCTAGAATTTCCTAGACTATTAGTTCCTATTATCGTTGCAGTAATAGTTATTTCAATGACGTCAGGGATAACTGTTGCTTTGAACGAAGAAAACACATCTACAAAGGAAACAGATGATGAAACTATTTCTATTAACGTTGGGTTTGAAAACGAAATCGATATGGGACTTATCGAAAAAGTGAACGGGGAGATAAACGTCAAGATAGAAAATTCAAATTCGGTTTCTTTCGATGTCTCATATGATATTGGAAACATGATCTTAGATTCTTGGGAAGAAAAACCAGATGTAAAGTATGTAGAGGAAGATGAGAAGGGTGTTGTTATACCAGAGTGGGATATTAACAGTATAGAAGGACAGCAAACTACCGCCACCGAAGAACAGTGGGGAATCTACCGTATTGATGTGCCTGAAGCCCATGAACATAACAAAGGTGAAGGAGTTGACGTGGCCATATTGGATACTGGTATAGATGCAGATCATGACTCTTTGAATGATAATGTAAAAGGAGGGGTTGACTATGTTGGCGATGATGAACATTTGTCAGATCCTAATGGCCATGGTACACACGTGGCAGGAACCATTGCTGGTAATTGTAATGAAATCTTGGGAACCGCACCAGGAGTAAATCTTTATTCTGTTAGGGTACTTGACGAAGATGGGAAAGGCAATAACTATGATCTTGCTAAAGGTATAGAGTGGTCATATAAAAATGACATGGAGATTATCTCTATGAGTCTAGGCGGAACAGATTCATCAGAGATGGTAGAAGATGAAATAGAAAATGCTTACAACAGCGGAAGTCTTTTAGTAGGGGCAGCAGGAATCTATGTGGATGGAGATGTTTTTTATCCAGCTGCATATGATCAAGTAATTGCAGTTAGTTCGATAGACGAGAATGATGAATTTGATGATTCCTCCAACTATGGTGAAGAAATAGAACTCACCGCACCCGGTGTTGAGATATATTCCACGTGGCCAGATGATGAGTATAAAGTAGATAGTGGCACCTCTTTTGCGGTCCCTCACGTTTCTGGTGTAGCCGCATTGCTCTTCAGTAAAGCTGACGCAGACGCCTCAAATGAGGATACTTATATTAGGAATCAAATTATAGATGACTTAGGGGCCTATGCTGAAGATATTGGACTAGATGAAGAATACCAAGGGAATGGTCTAGTTAACGCACATAATTCAGTAGTATATGGTGGAGATCGTAGTATTTTGATATCCTCAGGTGACGATGGAGGAAGTGTATCGCCATATGGAACTTTTCAATTTTATACTGGCCAGGAATTGCAAATTGAAGCAACACCAAACTCAGGATATTTATTCGATGAATGGACCGATGACAACGGAAATCATATATGTAATGATAATCCAACCACTCTTGTAGTAGATGATGGCTTGCCAAGTTGGATAGTAGGCAATTTTAAAGAAGGTTTTGAACTCACGCTCGCCGCTGGAGATCATGGTACTACAAGTCCCGAACCTGGGACTTATAAATACGAAGAAGGCGAAGAAGTGAATGTCGTAGCATATCCGGATAATGGATATGATTTAAAA
>PUNF01000134.1 GCA_003552525.1 Clostridia bacterium
CCGTACCGATCTTCGATGGCCTGGCCGAGAGTGCGATCGGCGAGCTAGGAAACGTGATCACGGGCATGGCAACCACGAACCTTGAATCGGAGGGGTTCAACTGCAACATCTCCCCGCCCACGCTGGTGTTGGGCAAGGGCGTGTACATCTCGACGCTGGACTTTCACCGGTTGATCATGCCGATCGAGACGCAATTTGGCCAACTCGAGATCAATGTCGCCCTCAAGTCTAACGGTGTAGTCGACGACTGATCCCTCACCTGCCCCGGCGGGGCCCGCGACCGGAACAGGGGCCCCGCGTAGGGGTACAAGTTGTTTGCGACGTGCGTTCAAAAGGTGTTTCCACTGCATGGGGTCGGGTCGCCCTCGTTCTCGCGCAAAGATCCGGAGCATCGGTTACGGGGTATCCGAGCGGGGTTTATTGCGAGGGATCGGATCACGGGAGGATTTCTTGACCGATCGCGCGAGGGTGCGTATACTTGTTGTACCAAAAACCCAGCAACGATGAGGGGAAGGAGTAGGATCCTGCGATCCCCAGAGAGGGAGGCTCTCCGGCTGCAAGGCTTCCCGGTTTATGCGGATCCGAACGTCGTCCCGGAGTGGCTTCGTCGAAAGGCCCGGTTCGAGTAGGCGGAGACGGTATACGGCCGTTATCCCGTGAGAGTGTCCCCGGCATCCCCGGGGGAAATAAGGTGGTACCGCGGAGCATGCGCCCCTTCGCCCTTACGGCAGGGCGCTTTTTTGTGTCCCGGGTCTTCTTCGTGCGACCCGGGGCAACGACGCGAGGAGGGAACCATGCGCCAAGACAAGCCCGGGGAGGCGAGCCTCCCGACGCACTATGATCCCCACGAGGTGGAGGAGAGGATCTACGCCCGGTGGGAGGCCGACGGATCTTTTCGCGCCCACGTCAATACGGAGCGTACGCCCTATACCATCATGATGCCTCCACCCAACGTGACCTCGAACCTGCACGTGGGGCATGCATTGAACAACACCATACAAGATGTCCTGATACGCAAACACCGGATGCAGGGATACGAGGCACTGTGGCAGCCGGGGACGGACCACGCCGGTATCGCTACCCAGCACGTGGTATCGAGCCACCTGCAAAAGGAACAGGGACTTACCCGCCACGACCTCGGGCGCGATGCGTTCGAGCGCGAGGTGTGGAAATGGAAGGACGTTTACGAGGCCAGTATTATCAACCAGATGCGAAAGCTTGGCTTTTCCGCCGACTGGACCCGCACCCGGTTCACCATGGATGAAGGACTCTCGCGTGCGGTGCGCCGCGTGTTCGTCGATCTCTATCGCAACGGCCATATATACCGCGGTCAGTACATGATTAACTGGTGTGTCGGTTGTCGTACCGCTTTGAGCGATATCGAGGTCGAACACGAGGATCGGGTGGGTGCACTTTATCACGTAAGCTACATGGTCCCCGATGGGGGCCCGGGGGCACACATTCCCATTGCCACCACGCGCCCGGAGACGATTCTTGGGGATACCGCCGTGGCCGTGCATCCCGAGGACGAGCGATTCGCGCACCTGGTGGGCGGCACAGCCATCGTGCCCTTGGTGGATCGGCCCGTCCCGATCATCGCCGATGAAGCGGTGGATCCGGGGTTCGGCACCGGGGCGGTCAAGATCACGCCCTACCATGATCCCAACGATTTCGAGATGGGCCAACGCCGCGGCCTGGACCGGATCCAGGTGATGGATGAAGAGGGCGTCATGACCGAGGCGTCCGGTGATCGCTACACCGGCCTCGATCGTTTCGAGGCGCGCCAGCGCGTTATCGAAGACCTGCGCGAGCAGGAACTTTTGATAAAGACCGAGGAGCACACCCACGCGGTGGGCGAGTGCCACCGCTGTCATACTGTGGTGGAGCCGTTGATTTCCCGCCAGTGGTTCGTGGCAATGAAAGACCTCGCCGGTCCGGCGATCCGGGCGGTGCAGGACGGTTCCGTGACCTTCGTGCCCGAGCGGTTCGGGCGGATATACTTGCACTGGATGGAAAATATCAGGGACTGGTGCATATCCCGCCAGCTGTGGTGGGGGCACCGGATCCCGGCCTGGTACTGTACCTCCTGCGAGGAGGTCATCGTGGAGGAACAAGCCCCCGAGGCTTGTCCTACTTGTGGTGGTGACGTGTACCAGGATGAGGACGTGCTCGACACCTGGTTCAGTTCAGCACTCTGGCCGTTCAGCACCCTGGGCTGGCCCGACCCGACGCCCGAGATGGACTATTTCTTCCCGACTGATGTGCTCGTCACCGGTTGGGACATTATTCCGTTTTGGGTAGCCCGCATGATCTTCAGCGGCCTTGAACACCTCGGTGAAGCCCCCTTCCACACCGTACTGATCCACGGATTGGTCCTTGATGCCGAGGGACGCAAGATGAGCAAATCCCTGGGCAACGGGGTGGATCCCCTGGACGTGGTGGAACAGTACGGGGCCGATGCCCTGCGGTTCAGCCTGCTTTTTGGTAATGCGCCCGGAAACGAGATGCGTTTTCTTTGGGATCGAGTGGAGGCAGGCCGCAACTTCGCCAACAAGTTATGGAACGCCTGCCGGTTCACGCTGATGAACCTCGACGAGGAATTCGACCCCTCCCACTGCCCGGATGTCCTGTGGCCGGAGGACAGCTGGATCCTCGGGCGGCTGGCCGAGACGGTACAACGGGTGGAATCCGGATTCGAATCCTATCAGCTCGGTGAGGCGCTACGGACCATGTACGACTTCGCCTGGAGCGAGTTCTGCGACTGGTACATCGAGATGGCCAAGATTCGCATGAACGATGCGTTGGAACCAGCGTCCGGTCGAGCGGCCCGCTACACGCTGGTTCGCGTGCTGGGCGATACTCTAAAGCTGTTGCACCCGATCATTCCCTTCGTCACCGAGGAAATGTGGTCGGCGCTACCGGATCGGCAGACGACCCTGATCGAGGCGCAGTGGCCGCGTGCGTCCGATTACGCGGGCTTGGGCGATGCGGAAACCGGGATGGCCACGCTGCAGGACGTGGTAAGGACAATTCGCAATCTGCGGGCCGAGGTTAACCTGCCACCCGCTACCAGCGTACCCGTGATCCTGTCCGCTACCGGTGATGCGCGAGATGTCCTACACACGTTCGAGCACTTGATCCACGCGCTCGCGCGCGTATCGGAGCTGGATATACGCGATGAGGATAGCGGGCGGCCCAAACAGGCGCTGACCGGGGTTGCTGGCAACATCCAGGTGTTCCTTCCGCTCGAGGGTGTGATCGACGTTGCCGCGGAGCGCGACAGGCTCTCCAAGAAGCGCGATGAGGCGCTCGGACACCTCGACCGCTCGGAGCGTAAGTTGGCAGATGACAATTTCCGTACCCGGGCACCCGAAGCGGTCGTCGAGCGCGAGAAAGCCCGCCGAGATGAACTGCGCGCAGAGGTCGAACACCTCGAGCTGCGGATTCGCGAACTCGAGTCATGATCGCGCGAAACGGGGTGTTCGTTGGGCAGGAGACAGGTCTGCTTCAGAAGAACTAATGTGGGGTGAGGGTAGTCGACCCTGCGTGCGGAGGTGCCGCGCAATCTGTGGTTTGCCACCTCGGGAAGGAGGCGGTCCCATTGGCGCGGCGTTCAAAGCGAAACAGGCCGGTATGGCCGACGATTATTGCCCTCCTCTTGCTCGGGGCCCTCTCCATCGGTGCGGGTTATCTGGGGGGGCGTTACCTGCTGCGCGGCTTTGCGCCGGAGGTCACGGATCCGCCTGAGCCAGAATCGGGAGAATCGGTTCCTGAGGCGGATGATCCACCAGGTGAACAGGAGCCGGCTGCATTGGAGCCCGAGGGATCGCCCGACCCCGAAGAATCTTCTGAAGAGGCTGAGGAACAAGAGCCTGCCGTGGAGGCCGGGGATGAGGAGGATGAAGAGCACGAAGAAGCCGCTTCGTACGCGGTTACCGGTAGAGCGATGCAGTTTTTCCGTGTCCAGGCCGGGGCATTCTCCGTCGAGGAGAATGCGGTGTTGTTGGCGGAGGACCTCAGGGAGATGGGGCATGCTGCGGTGGTTTTTGCAGCGGATGAAGCCTATCGCGTGGTGGTCGACCTCGTTTATCGAGAGGACGATGCCCGGGAACTGGCGGACGCATTGAACGAGGACGGGATGGAAGCACTGGCCATACCATGGGAACTATCCGCTTTGGATGTTGCGCTTCCCGTCGGTGAATCCAACGGCCGAGTCCTCGTGGAGTTGACGCGCGCGCTGGAGGATCTGCTCCAGGCGCATGGTGGAGCAGAGATCGATTCGGGTCGCAGTCGCAACGAGGAGATCCGTGTACGCGCCGACGAGGTCGGGGGACGCCTTGCGCAGTTGGATGCGGATTTCGTACCTGAAGCCTATCGGAGGTTCATCATCGACCGCCTCGAATCGCACCTTCACCTGGCACGTAACGATCCCGGTTCCGTTGCATGTCACGAGTCATATATTCGCCTGGCCTGGGCCTTTCGCGCGGCGAGGGCGTCTTTGGACTGAGTGCGCGGCCCCGCGCAACAAATATGGGGTCCGCGAAGAATAACGAGGGGATTGATGCAAACGATGAGGCGACAGCGTAAAGCCGGAGACTACATTATCCTGGTCGTGTTCCTGGCCCTTGGGGCATTCGTTGGAGATCTTTTGGGCGAATTACTCGCGCCCTATGCCCCGATACTGGGTCGGTATGGAGAGCTGGGAATCGCACCGGTGAACTTTCATCTGCTCCACCTGGTCAACTTCACCTTCGGCATCAGCTTTCGCCTAAACCTCATCGGTGCACTTCTCGGTGGATTGCTCGCCGTCTTCCTGTGGTTGAAATAGTACATGGCAGTTCAGGGGCGGCCGGCACCACGATTTGTCCTCGCATCTGCTTCGCCCCGCCGCCGGGAACTCCTCGCGCAGCTTGGCGCGGTATTTACCGTTTGCGAGGCGGGGATCGACGAGGACGCCGTCATTTCGGCAAGCGAGAAGAACGCCAGCCTCCCCGTCGCGGCGCGTACCCTGCTGCTGGCCCGCAGTAAGGCGGCCGACATCCTCCATCAGCAGCCGGATGCCATCGTGCTAGGGGCCGATACCACGGTTGCGCTTGACGCCCACCGGGACCTGGGTAAACCGCGGGATGCCGCGGAGGCGCGGTGTATGCTGCGTACCTTGTCCGGGAGGAGTCACGAGGTGATCACCGGCGTCGTGCTCTTGGACGGCGCAAGCGGCCGGGAGACTTCAATAGCAGTCAGGACGCGGGTGCGCATGCGCCGGTATGGCGAAGAGACGATTCGCCGTTACGTCGCAACGGGGGAGCCGATGGATAAGGCTGGAGCCTACGCGATCCAGGGGCTTGGAGCGTTGCTCGTCAGGGGGATCCGAGGATCCTATTCCAACGTCGTGGGTTTGCCGCTGGAGAGCCTAGAGAGCCTGTTTTCCGATTTGGGTTATTCCGTTTGGGACTACGTGTTATGATGTTCGTTAATGGAGGCGCAAGATGTATAATCGGCCCATGAGATCGTGAGCACGTTTGAATGATCGAATGACCATGAAGCAACTCCCCCGGGGAGAACGTCCCCGGGAGCGCATGTTGGAGCGAGGGCCCAAATACCTGACCGACGCCGAGCTCGTGGCTCTGCTGATCGGAACGGGTCACGCGGGCACCGACGAAACCGCTCTGGATCTGGCCCGAAGATTACTACGGAATGTAGCCGGTTCTGGAAATGGTTCGACCGTACTCCGAAGGCTGGCCGAGGCCAGTCCGGAGGAGATGACCCGCTCGAGGGGCATAGGACCCGCGAAGGCGGCGACCATCATGGCCGCGGTGGAGCTTGGAAAGCGGGTGCGGGGGGAAGCGGCCGAGCGACCGATCATTCGGGGCCCTGGTGACGTGGCGGAGATCCTCATACCGCAGATGGCATCGCTGGATCGTGAGCACTTTCGCGTGGTGCTGTTGAATACAAAAAATGGTGTCCTGGATGTCGAGACCGTGGCCGTCGGCGGCTTGGATGCCTCCATCGCGCATCCCCGGGAGGTGTTTAAGGCCCCCATTCGTCGGAGCGCGGCAGCGATCATTCTCGCACACAACCACCCCAGCGGGGACCCTTCTCCTAGTACCCAGGATGCGCGGGTTACCCGGAGGATGATCCGCGCGGGGAATGTCCTCGGGGTAGAGGTGCTGGATCACGTGATTATCGGAGATGACACCCACTATAGTATGCGTGAGCGAGGGATGGAGTGGGAGGTCGCAAACGGGCAAGAAGCGGTCCTGGAAGGAGAATAACCAGGTGTTCAGTTTTATCTACAATCAGTTTTCGCGGGATATGGGAATCGATCTGGGGACGGCCAATACCCTGGTGTACGTGCGGGGGCGGGGGATTGTGCTACAGGAACCCTCCGTGGTCGCGACGCGCCAGGGAGAGGACGGAGATCCCCTGGCGGTGGGGAATGAAGCAAAACGAATGATCGGCCGTACCCCGGGCAATATCGTCGCCGTCCGCCCCATGAAAGACGGCGTCATCGCGGACTTCGATATTACCCAGACGATGCTGCGGTACTTTATCGGAAAGGCTACGCGGCGCAAACCCGTCATTCGTCCGCGCGTGGTGGTCGCCGTCCCCTCGGGGGTTACCGAGGTGGAAAAACGCGCGGTCATCGATGCGACCCTGCAGGCCGGTGCCCGCGAAGCATACCTTATCGAGGAGCCGATGGCGGCGGCCATCGGCGCGGGATTACCCGTACACGAACCAACCGGCAACATGGTGGTGGATATTGGCGGCGGCACCACTGAGGTCGGCATCATATCGCTCGGGGGTATCGTCACGCACGAATCCATCCGAATCGCGGGCGACGAGATGGACGAATCCATCGTGGCCTATATGAAACGCCACTACAACCTGTTGATCGGTGAACGCACCGCGGAACAGGTAAAGATGGAGATCGGCAGCGCAGTCATGGTTGATGGGGAAGAGGTCATTGATGTTCGCGGGCGCGACCTTGTGACCGGTCTGCCCAAGACCATCGAGCTCACCTCCGAAGAGGTGCGTGAGGCACTCTCCGAGCCCGTCGGACATATCGTCGACGCCATTCGCACCACCCTAGAACGCACCCCCCCCGAACTGGCCTCGGACATCATGGACAGGGGGATCGTGTTGACCGGCGGCGGCTCCATCCTGCGTGGTTTCGATCGGATGGTAACACAGGAGACTGGCATGCCCGTATACGTTTCGGAAGAACCACTCCTTTGCGTCGTGCGTGGCACGGGAAAGGTCCTGGACGAGCTGGATGTCCTGCGGAGAATCCTGATCGTACCGAAGAGATTGGCATAATCCCCACCCCCGCATGGCCGGCGGGCGGTTATTGAGGACGACGCTAATTGAGGATTTTGTGGCGTGATCGCCGGGTGCTTGGAAGCCTCATCATTACCTTGGTATTGCTCCTTTTCATGGCCTTGACAGCGGAACCGGGCCGACCCTACGGGCGCCTGGAACGCCTCTGGGTCGAGTTCACGGCGCCCCTGGGCGCGGTGATCACCGATTTCGGGGAGCGAACCGGTGGCACGATCGGTTACCTGATGCGCTATCCTACCCTCGTCGAGGAGCATCGTGATCTGCAAGATCGTCTCGAGCAAATGGATGCGATCGAGGCAGATCGTGTGCAGCTCGAAAGGGAGAACCGCCGACTGCGCGCCCTACTGGAACTGCGCCAACGACTCGATGTCCCGGCCATGTCGGCTTCGGTGTATGCGCGTTCACCGGGAGATTGGAACCGCGAGGTGATGCTGGATCGCGGTGCTGAGCACGGCGTCGAGGTCGGGGATATCGTCGTGGATCCCGGGGGGCTGGTCGGACGGGTTGTCTCGACAGGATCCCGCTCCTCCCGGGCGATGTTGGTGACCAGTGCCGACAGTGGTCTCGGTGTGCAGATTGCGTCCACGGGGGACGCAGGAGTGGCCGAGGGACAATTGCTTTACGAAGATCGCATCCGCGTGACGATGTTCAGCCCGCGCGCGAAGGTAGCCATCGGCGATTTGGTCACTACTTCAGAATACGGGGAGGTCTATCCGGCGGGGATCCCGCTGGGCCGGGTTGCCGACGTGGTCACCGAGGAGAGTGGGCTGGTGAACGAGGTCTGGTTGGTCCCCTCGGCCGACCTACGGGGCCTGGTAGAGGTCCTGATCATTCCGGGTACTACGCGGGGTACGGTGAACTGGAGTCCCATCGCCCGGTCTTTTCATCCGGATCCACGGGCCCCCGCGGAGGAGGGGGGTGCGCCATGAGTGGTCCGCCACCCGTTGCCCGATGGGTGTTTTTGGTATTGCTCCTGGCTGCGCTGTTGATCCAGATCACCCTCATCCCGCGCCTCGCCCCCGCAGGGGTTCGCCCCGACCTCCTGGTGGTCGTGGTACTCGTCATCGGTCTTTTTAACGGGATTGAACTGGACGTGTTCTTGTTCGCAGCCGTGGCGGGTCTCATGATCGACTTTTTGGCCGGGCATCTCCTCGGTCTGAACGTTCTGATCATGGTGGGCGCAGTGATCGCCCTACAACGGGTCACGATGGCGTTGACGCGCTCAAATGTCCTGGTTCTTGTGGGGACGGTTGCTGGGGTCAACTTCCTGTCAGAGTTGCTGCGCGCTTTGGCGGTGTTCCTGGCGGGTATTCGCCTCGGGCCGGTCCCGGTGATATTGCTCATGGCATTCACATCTGCAGCGTACACCGGTGCCGTGGCTGCTTTGGTATACTACGTGATGGGTACTTATATCGCGTTACAGGAGCCCATGTGGGGTTGGGAACGAGGCGCGAGGAGGTGAAACCTTGGTGAAGCGGAGGGCCATACTGCTCGGATTCATCGTCACGGTAGCCATGCTGGTGCTGATCCTGCGCGTGGCACAGTTGCAGCTTGTAGAAGGTGAGACCCTGGCCGACGCGTCTTATCAACAGCGCTTGCGGCTCCTCCGTACCCCGGCGCCACGAGGGGATCTGATCAGTGCTGACGGAGTGGTCCTCGCGGAGAATCGTCCGGCCTTCGTGGCGCAGTACATTCCGCTCGGCGACCCTCCCGGTGACGATTGGATCCAACGCGTGGCGTATCTTACCGACCTTCCGCCTGAGAGCATCTCTAAGGCAATCGAAGAGGGTATGGCAGGCGTTCCATATGCACCGGTTGATCTGAAAGTTGACCTCGACCTCGATGAATACACGGCATTGATGGAGCACCGGGACCAGCTTCCCGGCTTGCGCGTGGTTTCGCGACCGGTTCGCGAATATCCCCTGGGTGATTTGGCATCCCAAACGCTCGGATACGTGCTCAAGATCAGCGAGCGGGAGCTTCAGGAGTTTGGGGAAATGTCCGGGCGTGACTACTACAACACGTACCTCGTCGGCAAGGCGGGAGTGGAGCGTGCAGCAGAGGTCGATTTGCAGGGATACGATGGGGAAGTCCGGGTTGAAGTGGATGCTTCGGGCCGACTGGTCGAGAGTGTCACCGGGCGGGCGCCCGTGGCAGGGAATGATGTCCACCTGACCCTCGATACGGGCCTTCAGCGCGTCTTGCAGGATGCACTGGAGACCGTGACCGAACGATTGCAGCAGGGGTACAATCCGTTGCCCTACGATCGCTCCATGGGCAGGTACTTGAACCTGTGGGATGATGGTGACTTGCTCCCCGCGGATTCGCGTCGCCCGAGCCGTACGTATGATGATGCCACTTCGGCCGCCGGCGTGGTGCTCGACGTGAACACCGGCCGGGTGCTTGCGATTGCATCGCATCCGGGCTTCGATCTAAACGTGTTCGCCACGGCGCCCCTCCATCTGCCAGATACCGAGGAGGAACGAGAATGGGCCCGGGAGTGGAGCAGGTTGAATAGCCTTGCCGAGGGACAACCCCTGTTCAATCGTGCGGTCTCCCAAGTATCCTCCCCGGGATCGACCTTTAAGATGGTGACTGCCCTCGCGTACATGGAAGACGGGCATTCTCCCACCCGCGGCCATACTTGCCAGGGTGCACTGGACATGTTCGGACAGACCTATGGCTGTTGGGGGGTCCACGGTTCAGGAGTCACTTTGCACCGGGCACTTGCCGAAAGCTGTAACGTGTACTTTTATCGCGCTGGTCTGGCCGTCGGCATCGATAGCATGGAGGCGATGGCCAAACAGCTGGGCCTTGGCGTTCCGACCGGCATGGTGGGCCTGGGCCCCGACGAAGAGGCCCCGGGCACCGTACCCGGCAGGGAGTGGAAGCAAGAAGTGTTGGATGAGATCTGGTACCCTGGAGAAACCCTCATGGCAGCCATCGGCCAAGGATACCATGCGTACACGCCCTTGCAGATGGCCAACTATGCAGCAACAATTGCCTCGGGGGGTACGCGCTATCGCCCCTACCTGATCGATCGTGTTGTAGATCCCCAGGGGGATATCGTGCGCCAGACCGAGCCCGAGGTTGCGCATGTGCTCGATGTCGATCCCGATCACCTGGATCGGGTGCAAAGGGGTATGGAGGGTGCCAACGAACCCCGCGGTACCTCATATTCGCGCTTTTGGGATTACCCCAAGGCAATGCCTGGCACGGATCGGGAGGTGTCGATCGCGAGTAAGACCGGGACGGCCGAAGTGGGCAGTGGTGCCTGGCGGATGGATAGCCACGGATGGTTCGTGGCATACGCGCCGGCGGATGACCCCGAGATTGCCCTGGCCGTCGTCGTTGATCATGGGGGTGGTGGGTCCCTCGCGGCTGCTCCCGTGGCCCGGGCGATCATGGAGAAGTATTTTGGATTCATGGATTTTCGGCCCGAGGGGGAAATGATGCCCCAATGAGGGAAACGGGTGCCACCAAAGTGCAGGAAAACGTCGGTGATGCCTGTGAAGAGGGTGTTTCCCAATCGGCGTGTCGGGAGAACACCAGGCTGGACAAGGCCCGTTGGGCCGCTGGTGGATGATCCACCAAATAGGAGGCCGAAGGAGAGTGAGGGAACCCCGGTGACGGGCCGGCAACGAAGGTTGCTCAACATACACCGGGAACCACATTGGGCGAGACGCTGGTGATTACTTCAGGCAAAGGGGGCGTGGGCAAGACCACCACGACGGCCAACATAGGTGCTGCCCTGGCTGCCCTCGGAAATCGCGTGGCCCTGATTGATGCAGATATCGGATTGCGGAACCTCGATGTCGTCCTGGGCCTCGAGAATCGTATCGTTTACGATCTCGTGGACGTCGTCGACGGGTTCTGCCGACTGAAGCAGGCACTGATCCGCGACAAACATAACGAGGGTCTGTACCTGCTGCCTGCGGCACAGACCAAGGACAAGACGGCGGTGAGTCCCGAGCAGATGCGCGGGGTAATCGATCAATTGAAGGATTTGAATCTGGGCGACGCCGGGGGGGAGGCGGAACACTTCGACTATGTCGTGGTCGATTCCCCCGCCGGTATTGAGCAGGGTTTCCGAAACGCCATTGCGGGCGCGGATCGCGCGATCATCGTGACCACGCCCGAGGTGTCGGCGGTCCGCGATGCCGATCGAATCATCGGACTCCTGGAGGCGGAGGAACTCTCCCGCCCTCGGTTGCTGGTGAACCGGATTCGCCCGGGCATGGTCCAAAGCGGTGACATGATGGGAATAGAGGATATCGTCGACATCCTGGCGGTAGAACTCATCGGCGTCATCCCCGAGGATGACCGCATTGTCGTGGGTACCAATCGCGGGGTGCCGGTTGTCGGTGATGCCTCTTCGCGCGCCGGTCAGGCGTTCACCAATGTTGCCCGGCGTATCATGGGAGAAGATGTGCCGCTGATGAAGATGGAAACCTCCGAGGGTTTCCTTGGCCGACTCGGGTATCTCCTGGGATTCCGTGGACGATGAGGAGGATGAGATATGGGATTCTTTAGCCGCCTTTTCGGTCGTGACCGTGGTAGCAGGGATGTAGCCAAGGAAAGGCTGCAGCTCGTCCTCAGTCATGATCGCATGAAACTGCCTCCCGCTTTGCTCGGGCAGCTACAGGAAGACCTGATCGAAGTCATTTCCAACTATATCGAGATCGATGAATCGGGCATTAACGTGGAGCTTACCGAGCGGGATGAACAACGCGAGCTCGTCGCCAGCATTCCGGTGGTCGGGCTTCGCCGGGATCGAGCCGGAAAGTAGGCGAGGAGTCAACCATGAAGTCCCTGGCGGTACTGGGAAAGGTAGACTGGATTCTCGTGCTGACGGTGATCCTCCTGGCGATCATCGGGCTCCTGGTGTTCGCCGGGATCTACGCGTCCAGTTTTGAGGAAGCCGTTGGGTCGGAGCGAATTCGCAATCAGGCGCTCTGGGTGGGAATCGGCTTGCTGGTGTTGGCCGCATCCACGGTGATCGATTACCGCTGGCTTCGTCGGTTGGCATTGCCGATGTACATCGGAACCGTGGGGTTGCTCGCGGCCGTGTTGCGCTTCGGTGTGGTGCGGGGCGGCGCCCGCAGGTGGATTACCATTGGATCGCAGGTCGTACAACCGTCGGAGTTTGCCAAGATCCTGATTATCGTGACCTTGGCCCACCGACTGGCGCGGCATGATCTGGAGGACGAGGATAAGCCGCGAACATGGCTTGACCTCCTCTGGGGGTGCATTCACGTAGCCATTCCCGCAGCGTTGGTCCTCGCCCAACCGGACCTGGGAACGGCACTCGTGTTCGGCGCCATACTCTTCGGCGAACTGTACATCACCGGATTCAATCCCTGGAGGCTCCTGGCCGTACTCGGGACGGGCATGGGGGCGGTCTACGGCGCGGTGATCGCCAGTGTGCAGTACGGTATACAGGTACCGTTTTTGCAACCGTACATGGTAAATCGACTCCTTTCCTTCATCGACCCCGCGGCGGACCCGACCGGTTCGGGCTACCATTTGGCACAATCGATGATCGCCATCGGTTCGGGGCGCATAACGGGCAATGGGTTATTTCGGGCGGACGCAGCACCGCTTAGCTTTTTACCAGAACAACACACGGATTTCGCCTTCGCCACCCTCGCCGAGGGTGCCGGTTTCATCGGATCCTCCTTGTTGTTGGTCCTGTTTCTCGTTATGCTATTGCGCATGTTGAGTGCCGCCGCTGCATCGGAGGACGAGTTCGGTTCGGCGATCGTGACGGGAGCCGTTTCGATGCTGTTTTTCCACGCACTGGTTAACGTGGGCATGACGGTTGGACTAATGCCGGTCACGGGCTTGCCATTGCCATTTATCAGTTACGGTAGAAGTGCCTTCATCGCGGACATGGTCGCGGTGGGGTTGGTTCTCAACGTGGGCATTCGAAGTTGTCCGGATAGCGTGGAGCGATTGAGGAGATCCTATGGTCCCAGGTTGTGAGGGTTTCCCGAAGGGTGTAGATCCGCAGGGAACCGTCGTTTTCAACCCTGGCCCACGGGGAACATAGCCACTACCGTGGGTGCAGGAGTCCAAGGGGTGTTTGAGGCATGGAGACAATGTGGAATCGGGTGGAAGAGGTGTTGGGCGACGTCCGACGTCCCAGTCGATACGTGGGTGGTGAGGTCAACTCCATCGACCCAGGCCAGGTGGACGCGGATGTGCGTTTCGCGCTGGCCTATCCCGATCTATACGAGGTGGGCACTTCGCATCTTGGCCTCTCTATTCTCTATGCCGTCATCAATGCCCATCCCCATGCCAGCGCGGAGCGTGTGTACATGCCGGATCTCGATATGGAGCAGCAAATGCGTGAGAGAGCGCTGCCCCTCTTTACGCTGGAATCGCGCACGCCGCTGGGCGATTTCGATTTTCTCGGGATCACGTTGCAATATGAGCTGACCTACACCAACATCATTAATATGCTCGATTTAGCAGGGATTCCCGCCTGGGCGGACGATCGGGGTGCCGATGATCCATTGGTCATCGGGGGTGGACCGAATGCGTTGAACGTCGAGCCCGTCGCGCCATTCTTCGATCTCGTGGTGCTTGGTGATGGGGAAGAAGTGGTGCTTGACCTCTTGGAGTTGTACCGTGACCCGCGGACCGGCGGGGATCGGAAGACCTTCCTAGAGCGGAGTTCGGATATAGAAGGCGTTTACGTCCCTTCGGGGTATACGCTCGATCCGGAGGATCCGCAGGCCCCTCCGCGACCGCTTGAGGGTTTTCCGGAGAGGGTTCGCAGGCGCATTGTTCCACACCTCGATGATGTACCCGTTCCCACCCGTCCGGTCTTGCCCTTTGCCGAAGCGGTGCACGACCGTGCCGTGGTCGAGGTCTTTCGCGGTTGTACCCGTGGATGCCGGTTTTGCATGCCCGGGATGATCTACCGCCCCGTACGGGAGCGTTCACCGGAAAGGGTTCACGGATGTGTCCACGAGATCCTCGCGAACACCGGGTACGAGGAGATCTCCCTCGTTTCATTGTCGAGTTCGGATTACTCTGCCATTGAATCGGTTACGACAGCCCTGGCGGAGTCGCTGGGTAGGCAGCACACGAGCATGTCGCTTCCCTCTCTCCGCGTTGACCGTTTCTCGGTGGATCTTGCGAATCGGGTTCGTGCGGTGCGCAATACCGGGATTACGCTGGCACCGGAAGCGGGTACACAACGCCTTCGCGACGTAATTAACAAGGGTGTAACGGATGAAGATTTCGGGGATGCAGTCCGTGCTGCCTTTTCCGCGGGCTGTGATCAGCTCAAATTGTATTTCATGCTTGGATTGCCCACAGAACGGGAAGAGGATATTCTTGGCATTGCTGAAATGGTCGAGCGGGCGCGCCGGATATATGTTGAGGTTGGTGTCGGTCGACGGCCTCTGAAGTTGAACCTCAGCGTGGCATGTTTCATTCCCAAACCGCACACTCCCTTCCAATGGGAGCCACAGCTATCCATCGAGGCGTTTCGTGATAGAATATCCACCCTGCGCCACGCCCTGCCGCGACGGGGCGTGCGATTGTCGTACCACGATCCAGACAGCAGCCGGCTCGAGGGCATATTTGCCCGGGGGGATCGTCGCCTGGCGCCGATGATCGTGGAGGCGCATCGACGCGGTGCCCGGTTGGATGGTTGGACGGAACACTTCGACCCGGGGGTCTGGGAGGAAGCAGAAAAGGCCTGCAGTGTCGACGCGGCAGGGTATCTAGGAAGCCGCGATCTCGCATCGCCCCTACCGTGGGATCACCTCGATTCGGGCGTTTCGCGGGAGTTTTTGCTCGAGGAAAGAGCGCGTGCGCTTGCGGAGGTTCGAACCCCGGACTGTCGGATGGGATCCTGTAGTGCGTGCGGAGTATGTGATCCTACCCTAGGTAACGAGGTGGTCAATCCCGATGTCTGAAGCCGTTACCCGCGTTCGCTGCGAGGTTCGTATTCACGGCCGCCTCCGGTGGATTTCCCACCTCGAGTTCCTTAGGGCTTTCACCCGGGCCTTGCGCCGGGCCGATATCCCGGTGGCGTATAGCCAGGGGTACAATCCCCACGCCAGGCTATCCTTTGCAACGGCCCGGTCCGTGGGAATGGCCAGCGATGCGGAGTATGTTGACGTGTTCCTGGGGCAGGAGTGCACCGGCTCTGCCGTGAAGAACCAATTGAATCGCGTATTTCCCGCGGGCATCGCGGTATCCGATTGTCGTCGGGTTTCCGTTGATGGACCGGCATTGGCAGCGAGGATCAACGCTTCTCGCTATCACGTAACAGTCGAAGGTGTGGCCCGCCACTGCCTTTGCGGAGCCGTCGATGCCGTACTTGATGCCCCAAGATTGCATGTGACACGGCATCGGAACAACAAGCCAGACCGCTCCCTCGACATTCGCCCCGGTATCTTTTCGGCCGCGGTGATCAGGGGAGAATCGGAGCAGCTGGCAGTCCTGGTCGACCTTGCCCTCGGTGGAGAACACGGGGTTCGCGTGGAAGAATTCCTTGGTATACTGCGATCCCACTTACCCGAGACCGAGGCCGCCAACGGGGTGTTTCTCCCCCGAAGAATTGCACTCTATCACCGGGGGGACGACCGAGACGTGTCGCCCTGGTGTATTTGAGAGATCTAAAGAAGATTTGACGTTTTTGTTTGGGAGATGAACCACAATGAAAAAGGAAATCCTGGTCAGTGTAGACCAGGACGATGTCCGCGTAGTGATCCTAGAAGATGGTCAGGTTGTCGAACTCTACGTTGAGCGTCCATTGTCACAGCGATTCGTAGGCAATATATACCTTGGTCGTGTCGAGAATGTCCTTCCTGGCATGGAGGCATGCTTTGTTGATCTTGGACTGGAGCGAAACGCCTTCCTGTACGTCGATGATGCGTATCCAGTGCGTCGCGAGGAAGAAGAGCACCTGCCCAAGAATGCCCGCAAAGCGGCTATCAACAAGCTCGTGCGCCCGGGCCAGGCGGTCATGGTGCAGATCGTCAAGGACCCCGTGGGAAGCAAGGGAGCGCGGATCACGAGGAACGTGACGCTGCCGGGACGCTACCTGGTCCTGATGCCGGCGGTGGACTACGTGGGTGTATCGCGCCGGATCGAGAACGAGAAGGAGCGTCGACGCCTCAAGAAGATTGCCCGCAAGAGCAAGCCCGACGATTGTGGCCTCATCGTGCGAACCGTTGCCGAGGGCGTCGAGGAGGAGGACCTGCAGCGGGATCTCGACTTCCTACTGAAACAGTGGCGTGAAGTGCAGGAGAAGAGCGACAAGCTACAGGCTCCCGCACTTTTGCACCGCGACATGGGAGTGATCTACCAGGTTCTCCGTGACAATCTCGATAAGACCGTCAAGAGCATCACGGTCGATGATCAGACGGAGTACCAGCGAATCCTACAACTGGTCGACATCATGGCCCCTGGTACCCGCAAGCGCGTGAAGTGGCATCGTGACGATACCAGCATACTCGAGCATCGGCAGATGGAAGAGGAACTTGAGAAGCTACTGGGCCGGCGGGTTTGGCTCGACTGTGGTGGGCACATCGTCATCGATCGGACCGAGGCGTTGACGGTGATCGACGTGAACACCGGGCGCTACGTGGGCAAGCGTGAGCTGGAGCAAACCGTTTACCGGGCCAACATGGAGGCGGCGAGGGAGATCGCGCGCCAGTTGCGCCTTCGAGACATCGGTGGCATTATCGTCATCGACTTCATCGATATGGAATCGAAGAAGCACCGTGAGAGCCTAGTGGAGACACTCGAGGAAGCGCTCGACAAAGACAAGACGAGGGCCACGGTACTCGGGATTACTTCCCTGGGTCTAGTAGAGATGACCCGCAAGAAGGCGCGGCAAAGTCTCGACGAGTATATGTTGAAACCCTGCCCGTATTGCGAGGGGACCGGCAGGGTCATGTCTGAGCTGACCATGAGTCGCCGGGTCCGAAACGACATCCGAGAAGCCCTTCGCGATTCGGACGCGGAGGCGGTACTGGTGGAAGTCCACCCGAGTGTCGCCGCTGTGCTGATCGGGGCCGGGGGTAGTAGCCTGCGGAAGTTGGAATCGGAACTGGGCAAGTCGGTGTACGTGCGCGGATCCGAGTCGCGCCATCTCGAGGACATGAAGGTCGTCGCGATGGGAGACAAGACTGAGGTAGAAGACCGCGCCAAACCCGTCAAACCGGGCGATGTGTTGCGGGTTGAAGTGGAAGAACCGCATGCCTCCAACCCCAAGGATGGAATCGCGCGCGTGGAGGGATACGTGCTCGACATTGCTTCGGCGGGCAACTCCGTGGGGCAGGAAGTTGAAGTAGAAATCGTGAAAGCCTATCGCACATATGCGAAGGCTAGGGTCATATGAGTCCCAGGATGAATGCGGATCACTTTCCCTTTGACCGGTTGGCCGCCGGCGTGCTAGAATACAGTCTGGTCTGCGCCCATTATTGAGGCGATACATTCGAAATCAGCGGGGGAATTGACCCGCGGCAGGTAGCAACGGTTGAGAGGTGAGGGTGTTGAGTGATTACGCCGTCATAGAGACGGGGGGCAAACAGTATCGTGTGAGCCCGGGTGATGTCATCCGCGTGGAGTTGCTCCCCGAGGACGAGGGCGATACCGTAGAGTTTGACCGAGTACTGGCTGCGAAGTTGCAGGGCGAGACGATGGTGGGCCGCCCGACCATCGATGGTGCAAAGGTCATTGGGCGCGTACTCAATCGCGGAAAGGGCAAGAAGGTCACGGTTTTCAAGTATAAGCCCAAGGTCCGCTATCGCAAGCTGCGTGGCCATCGCCAGAATTACTGCGAAGTCGAGATCCAGGAGATCGACGCCCGGGCGGCTAGCTGATTAGCGTGATATCGGCTGTCTTTATGGCCGAGATGACGTCCGACGGTCGACGGTTTACTGGATTCATCATCGAGGGGCACTCCGGGTTGGCAGATGCGGGATTCGATATCGTTTGTGCTGCGATATCGGCCCTGTCGCAGGCAGCCGTGATCGGATTGACCGAGGTGGTTGGTGCTTCTCCCGATTGGGAGCGAAGTAACGGCCGGTTATCGGTACACCTAGACCGCGAAACCGCGATCGATCCCGGGGTCTCAGTATTGTTGGAGACGGTTTATTTGGCGATGGAAGACCTGGCCGACCAATATAGTGATCGTTTGGATCTTAAGATTATATACTCGACTGAAAGGGGGCGTTGAATCTTATGCGTATCGATCTACAGTTGTTCGCCCACAAGAAGGCCGGCGGTAGTTCGCGTAACGGCCGCGATAGCAATGCCAAGTATCTCGGCGTGAAAGCGTTCGGTGGTGAGCGCGTGACGGCCGGCAGCATTATCGTCCGTCAGCGCGGGACCCGCATCCATCCTGGCAACAATGTTGGGGTTGGCGGCGATGATACCCTATTTGCCAAGATCGACGGTGCGGTGCATTTCCGTCAGCGGGGCAAGCGTCGCAAGATCGTCGACGTACTCCCGGTGGCAGAAGCCGTGGCGACAGCATCGGACAACAACGACTGAACCCGGACGGAGGGATTCGCGTGTTCATCGACCGGGGAAAGATCCTCGTCCGCGGCGGTGATGGTGGCCACGGTATCGTATCCTTCCGGCGTGAGAAACACATCCCCAAGGGAGGTCCCGATGGTGGCGATGGGGGCCCCGGAGGGGATGTTGTTTTGGTGGTCGACACCCAATTGTCGACACTGGCGGAACTGCGCCATCGAAGGCATTTCCACGCCGAGAAGGGAACGTCCGGGGGGCCGAACAACCGGACCGGAAAGAAGGGCGTGGATCGCCAGATCCGGGTTCCGCCTGGGACGACGGTTTATGACGATCAGGGCCGCGTGATCGCGGATCTTGTCGAGCCGGAGCAACGGGAAGTGGTCGCACGCGGAGGCCGTGGGGGTCGAGGGAACGCTCGCTTCTCCAGCAATAGGCACCGGGCGCCCGCCTTCCGGGAGATGGGTGAGCCCGGTCAAGAGCAATGGATCGAGCTGGAGCTGAAACTGCTTGCCGATGTGGGTCTCGTCGGGAATCCCAATGCGGGAAAATCAACGCTTCTATCGGTGGTGTCCAGTGCGCGTCCCCAGGTTGCCGATTATCCCTTCACAACGCTGGAACCAAACCTCGGCGTGGTCGCTCTCGACTACGAAAGGTCTTTTGTGATTGCCGATTTGCCCGGGCTGATCCAAGGCGCGCACCAGGGGGTGGGGCTGGGTACGGAATTTTTGCGTCACGCCGAACGGACTACGGTGATATTGCACCTGGTGGACCTGGCCGATCCGGCGGGCAAGGACCCCGCAGATGCGTTCCTCGAGATTGAAGAGGAACTGCGGGCATATGGGCACGGGCTGGTGTCCCGACCGAGGATTGTCGTTGGGACCAAGATGGACCTCCCCGAAGCGCAGGAAGCCTGGGAACGCTTTTCCCGTTGGCTCCTCGAACAAGGCTATCGTGGACATTCGATTTCCGCCGCCACCCAGCAAGGGGTTGATCCCCTGATGGAAGAGACGTATCGTTTGCTGGTCGATGCGCGGGAGGAGGCGGCAGCAAACGATAGCACGCCGACCGGGTATCGGATATATCGCGCCGAAGATGCTGATGAGATGTCCATCGAGTGGAATGATCGGGAGCAAGTGTGGGAAGTGCAATCTGCCCGGTATGAACGCTGGGTCGCGATGACGGACTTTGCGAGTCGCGAGGGGCTCATGCACCTAAATGCCCGTCTCCGCCGGTCCGGCCTTTACGAGCGATTAAGGGAACATGGTGTCGACGAGGGGGATACTGTTCGGATCGGGGAAGCGGAGTTCGAATATGAAGAATCACAGCACGACCGATGATGACACATCGAAGGCGATTGGTGTCATGGGAGGCACATTTGACCCGATACACTTTGGCCACCTCGTGACTGCCGAGTCGGCATACGAGAGTTTTTCCTTGTGCGAAGTCGTCTTCGTGCCCGCGGGCGATCCGCCCCATAAAGAGCCCAAGGCGGTTACCGATGCGGAGCATCGGCTGGAAATGACCCGACTGGCGACCGAAGATAATCCCCATTTTTGCGTGTCTTCGGTGGAAGTTGCGCGCGAGGGGCACTCTTACACGGTGGATACGATGCGGCACTTTCGGGAAAAGTATGGTGCGGAAGCGGAGTTGTACTTCATCACGGGCGTGGATGCGATTTTGCAGATTCCTTCGTGGAATAATGCAGAGGGCGTATTTGAAGTATGTCGATTCATTGCCGCGACGCGGCCGGGATACTCGCTGTCGGAGTTGATGCAATTCACAGAGCAACTGCAGCCCGAGTACCGCGACCGAATCCATGTACTCGAAGTTCCGGCTCTGGCCATCTCCTCTACAGATTTGCGACGCAGGGTCCGGGAAGGCCAAAGCATCAAGTACCTGGTTCCCGAACCCGTACAGCGATATATTGAATGCACGGGACTATACCGCGACATATGATGGCTCGTTGCGGTGGACCCGGCGTCACTGTTCGACAAAAGGGGGAACACGCTCTCGCCTCATGTCGTCGGTATGTTAGAATGTCGTTTGTGCAGTGACTGCAAGTGGAGAAAGGGTGGGCCGGCATCGGTGGCAACGAGGTGCAAGTGACGGATACGCAAGGGAGACCGCGGTGGCAGAAGATTCTCATTGGGATCGCATTGGCCATCGTTTTTGTGGGTCTCTTCACGGTGACCGCCGCGTACACGTTCCTGAGTGGGCTCGGACCCGGGGTTGCTGATGAAGAAACGCTTGGTGCCATGGAAATCCCGGAGCCAGAACCCGACTCTCGCATCCACATCCTGGTGTTGGGTCTCGATGATCCCCTCGGGGACGGGGCGACTCAAAACCCTACACGCTCGGACACCATGATACTCGCCACCTTCGATCCGCTTACGCGGGAGGGGAACCTGGTCTTCATTCCGCGCGATACACGTGTACACATTCCAGAGCGGCCGACGATGGAGAAGATTAATCATGCGCATGCCTACGGTGGTGTAGGACGTGCTATCGAAACGGTCAAGGATTTCCTCGATGTACCGGTGCACTACTACGTCAGGATTGATTTTCAGGCCTTCGTTGAGATCATCGACGTGATCGGCGGTGTCGAGATGGAAGTGGAACGAAGGATGACTTACGAGGATCCGACGCAGGACCTGTACATCGACATCCCCGCCGGTACGCATCAGATGGATGGGGAGACGGCCTTGAAGTACGTGCGTTACCGCAACGGATCGGACATTGATCGTATCGGTCGCCAGAAACAATTTTTGGAGCGTTTACTGGCAGAACTATTCTCGGTGGCGAACGTGATACGGATTCCCGCTTTAGCGGAGCGCATTTCTGCAAACGTGGATACCAATATGCAACCGAGTCGCATGGTGAGTCTCGCTCGTGCGGCGAGCGGGATGTCCCAGGAAGATTTCGATATGCATATGATCCCGGGTACGGCGGACTATATCGGTGGTGTGAGTTACTGGCTGCACGATGATGCAGCCACCCGGGAATTGGTGGAGCGCGAGATCCTGGGGATCAGTCACTCTGGTGATCATTCTATCAAGGTCGCCGTCCTTAACGGGGGTGGCATCGAAGGGGCTGCCGACACGCTTGCCGGGAGGATTAGTGAGCTGGGTTACGAAGTCATCCATGTGGGAGATGCGCCCGACATGGGTGCAGATCGATACGATGAAAGCCGCGTGACAAGCTACATCGATGGAAATGCCGACAAGGTGTTGGTGCGAACGCTGAA
>PUNF01000224.1 GCA_003552525.1 Clostridia bacterium
ACTTCAAGAGGGATTCTCACCCTCTATAGGATATTCCTGTCGTCAGCTAATCAAAACGTCTTCTGATATTATCGCTGCATAGCGTGTCTGCGATTTTCCACGCCGCCGCACTGGAAATTTTATGATTCATGGGGTGACGTTCTTCCCGTCCTTACAATTCTTCTGGAGCGATCAACTCCTTAGTTTCCATGTATCATAAATTTATATTATTTATTCATTAGCCTCTTCACATTCAACCCAAAGTTCACACTCTTCGCAGTCATCAAGCTCATCTGTGTCTACACCGAATTCACCACCGTGAGGACATTTATTTTTCTTGTCTTTCTTCTTTCCTTTATCAGAAGATTTCTTGCCCTTACCTTTAGCTTTGCCTTTTTTAGGTTTTTCCTCCTCTTCTTCTTCCTCTTCTTCTTCCTCTTCTACTTTGTTTTTTCTTTTAGTAGTAGTAGTTTTCTTGTCCTTACCTTTACCCTTGCCTTTATTTTTTTTAGGCTTTTCTTCTTCCTCTTCTTCCTCCTCTTGTTCTTCTTCCTCTTCTTCTTCTTCTTCGTCTAAATCAACAACACCGTACAATTCTTTCTGTAGTGTTTCATAATCTTTAATATTCAGCAGGGAATCAAGATCATGTACTTCTTCAAGGATATCCTCATCATAATCATCTCTATCCTCGAAATCTATTTTTCGGATTTCATAGAATTCAGTAGACCCTAATTTCTTTTTTCTGAATGAACAGACAAGAGTTTTTCCACCTTCAAGTTCAGCAAAACTGGCTAAATCCTCATCCCCTTCATTGATTTCTTCATCCAATGCTTTGCCGAAATTATGATAACTCATGTTCAGAATTTGAACTCCACTATCCTGATCATCTAAATCAATGATATTATAAAGTTCTCTTTCTCTTGCTTTAAGTTCTCCTGCAAGTTTGGTATCTTCTTTAGATTCAGAAGCATACAGTTCTTTTACATGCTCACACACAGGACAAGCTTTTTTGACTGATCTCAGGCATACTACAGCAGTTTTTCCAGCTTCCCCTAATCCATAATGCACCCAAAAAGTTGTCTGATGCCATTGTTCTCCTTTATCAACTTCAGAATGCGTGTTTGTTTTGACAACATAAGGAACAATATCCCAATTATACGGACCTTTCTTTGGTTTTAACTCAGATACGCCTTCAGGGATAAGGAGATAACTATTCCCCCCTCTGTTCATGTTTCTTTCTGCTCGTTTCTTCACTTTTTCTCTCATTGAGGATTTCTTCTTTTTCGGCATTGTTACCTCCGTGAATGTAGTTTCTGTATTGTAGTAAATGACTTAAATTCGATTTGTTTTTAGCGTCAAAATGACATTTTGTTACAACGTATACTGTTGTTGGAAGTACCACAAAAAGAACAAAGATACTGAACAACACCCACCATAGAAACATCAAACCACTCATTATTTCTTTCTCCTACTTTTGATCTTCTCCTTTGCTCCTTTCTTATTTTTTTGGATTTTTTTGTAGTACTCATGGGACAAATCTCTCGGCTCACTAGGAGTAGAGAAATATTGTTGATTGATAAGTTTAACGAGGTTTTCTAATGCGGTCTTGCGTTGTTCCATAGAAGCAACACAAGAATATAGCCTGTTAGCTCTGGATTGGGCTTCATTTAAATCTTTTTTTAGTTCATACATTTCCTCCAATGCTTTTTTATACTCTCTATTGGATTTAATTGCCGATTCTATTGCTGGTTCTGTTATTTTATCTAAATCATATTCATCAGGGTCTTTTCTTATTTCTAAATCTAGTTTTGCTTTTAATTCATCTATTTTCTCCTTTTTTCTCTCCACTTCAATTTTAAGATCGTTACGTTCGTTAATAGCTGTGTTCCATGCGTCACTATATTTGAAATATAAATCAGCTTGTTCTACCCAATTTATGTCTAGTGTGTCTGGATCAATTTTCCGATCCTCTTCAATGCTCTCAAGTAAAGATTCCAGATCAATCATACTATTCTCCTTAATTCAGTGACAGGGATATCGTATTTCTCAGTAACTACTCTTTCAGAAAGAAATGAATGCTTGTAGAAATAATCTCCTTCTGTTGGGTCTTCTTCAATTACATGATAGTATTGTCTATTACTTTCAACTCCCCATCCAGATTTCATTATTGTAATAGTAGCATCACCAAAAGTAAGTTCAATAGCTGCTTTAATTATTTTTTTCATGGTGATTCTCTTAGATTACAATTGTTTCTATTTCTCTGCGGAAATGCTCAGGATGGTTTTCTCTGAGTGATTTATTAATGCTCATCAATCTTTCACCGCTGATTCTGAAAAGATTAATCCAAGTATTGAATTCGTCTTCAGGTATCGGATGTTTAAAAGTTTTCAATTCATTAATTGTGCTGCCAGAAGTTTTATATGTTATTGTTTTGTTAAAGAGAGAATTTGTCATATACACACAAGGACCTTTATCTTTGTATATATCTGGTAATTGATCGGATTTAAGCATATTAATAAATATAATACGTCTATGTGGCTTTCCTCTAACCAAACATTTTTCAGATTCAATTCTGATTCCTCTTTTCTTGTTCCTAGACATTTTTTTTCTCCATTTTTCATATGTAAGTGAGTCTTCTGCTATATTTGTGAATTTGAATTCAATCACATCATTATGTTCTTGATGAGTAGATTTGAATGATTCCAGAATTGAAGGAAAGTGAAATGTTTGTTTAAAAAACATCTCTTTATGCATATTTCTAATAATGCCTTCTTTAAATCCGTTACGGAATTTTTCATATATTTTTTCTCGGAAGGAATCACTCATAATCTACCTCATCTGATTATACAGGGTTAAAAAATTAAAGGGTTAAGTTAAAAAACACAACTACGCTTTTCAAATAACATAGTAAAAAATAAACAATTTTTAACAAAAATTTTAAAAATAATTTGCTAAGTGTTTAATTCTGTATGTATTTCAAAGACGCATCTTACTAATTCATTATATGCGTCAGTGTTATAAAATGGAGTTTTTAACACATCTAGTACAATATATGCTGAAGTATTTCCATTTAATAAAGCTGTGGTAAAATATTTTCTGATTATTCTCCTTGATGCTTCTGGTTCTTCAGTTATGTTTTGTAGCATTGATGATATTTCTTTCCATGATTTATTTTGAGTTAATGCTCTACATAGATTAAATGTAAATTCTTCATTCTTAGCAACTTCTTCAATAATCTTTAATTGTTCGTCTTCTTCTAAATGAATAATTTTTTGAAGGGTCTTAATTGCATTTCTAGGAACACCTTTTACTTCTTTTGCTATTTGTAATGCTACTTTTTTAGATAATGGTAAATCTTCCTCATCACAAATATGATTCAGAAGATCGACAATTTGTTTAGGAGCAAGTGGCGATACTTTGTATTGAACACATCTGCTTCTGATAGTGGAGAGTAAATTTTGTGGATCAGTTGTGCATAAGAAAAAATAAACATGTTTTGGTGGTTCTTCTAATGCTTTCAGTAAAGCATTCTGAGCTTCATTTTTTGAGCTATCCCCGCCACGGCCTAACATATGGCAATTATGCACTGCTATTTCATTAGCAAAGTATGAGGGATGATTTTTGACTTGCAAATCATAAAAAATTACATAGTTCTGGTCTCTTTCTTTATCTCCGATAATACTTGAGAAAGATTTGTCATTACTTCCTCGTTTGTAAATCTCAATACTTTCCAACCTAGTTGTTTTAGTTTTAATTCTTTTTTCGAATCCAAACTCTTTTGTTTTGAACTGTTGTGTTTTTTCCCATCCACTTCTATTGCTGTTTTTAAATGAACATTCCCTATATCTACTTTGTAATTCGTTGGGTATCCCTTCTGTCGCTTCCCTAAAGAAATAGGAACTTCCATTTCCCATTGCAAAGCATTCGCTAGAATAATTTGGGATTCTGTCAATTGCCCATTTCCACCACGTATTCCAGTCCAGATATGTAAAGTTCCATTCATTGCTTTTGTTTGTCTCGCTTTTTCTATAATTTCTGGACGTTCTTGATAAATTTTTTTCAATTTCGATGAGATTTTTTTCCGAATTTCTTTTGAATGTTTTCTTCCAAGGGACTTCATTCCAATTTTTTGACGTGTTTCTTCTGATAGTGATTTTCCAATTCTTGATATTCCTGAACAACGATTCGAACAAAATTTGCGTGTATCTTTTATCGTTAATATGATTTCTTTTTGACAAACAAGACAGTTGATTGTCTTTTTCTTTTCCATAGAAATCGAAGCGCATTTTTTTGAACAATGTTTTTGATTTTTTTCTTTTTGTTCGAATTGAATAAAACAAATCGGACATTTTACCGTTTTCAACACAGATTCTTTTTGTGAAACTCTGAATCTTGCCGAACATTTTGTTGAACAAAATCTTTGAAAAGAAACAATTTCTTTGATTTTGAATAGTTTCCCGCACCATTCGCAGATTTTGTTTACATATTTGCCCTGTCCTTTTTTTCTTGCTTTTAAATAAGAAGCACAAGATTTTGAACAGGTTTGTTTCTTTTTGTAGGATCTTCGACTTTCCTTGCTCTTTATTTCTATCAATTGATTGCAATAAGCACACTTCTTTTTTCTTCGAATTGAATTCTTCATAATATTTCTCTTTAGGGGTTAATTCACTATCTAAAGAAGAATTATTAAAATTAAAGCACAAAGTCAAGTGATCTTGTGTTAAATTAATTGCATTTATTTCTCCTTGTTCGGTATAAAATACATGGTCTTTTGTTGTATAAAGAATACTCCCGTTATTGAATTTTAATTTAACAACACGATCTAAACTTACTTTATTTTTACTGACTGCTTCAATAATATCTTTTCCATGCAAGGAATAAATTAAATCATTTGGCAAACATTGTTCAATGAATTTTATTGAACCATCACTTTGTTTTATTTCTGTTCCAGGAGCAAAACACTCATCTAGTATATAAACTTTAACACTGCCTTTCATCGGCTGAGTGCCCATTATCCTGCGTAATTCTCGAACAGTATCAATCCCTCTAAAATCAGCAGTATCAATCTCTTTTAGATCGAATTCAGAGCATTGAAGTTCAGAAGCACATATTCTTGCTAATGAAGTTTTTCCACAACCTTTATCCCCATAAAATAGAATTTGTTGTGGAATCTTTTGTTTATCAATTAATGTCTTTAAAGATTTTTTAAGTATGCTATTGCCAAAAAATTCATCAATAGATTTTGGTCTGTATTTAAATGTTAGATCAATGCAGTTATTCGTTTCCTCTTGCTGCGGAACTGATTTTCTTTTTCTTGGCATTAACTTCTCCTTATTATCTCGACTAAATCAATAAAAATAACTTCCGTAATATGGTATGCTCTTAATATACCATTAACTTTATCCCAATTATCAGTTAAAATAGCAGAACCAGTGTCGTTTAAAAGTATTCCACCATCTCTATTACAATAACCTCCGTTAAAAAAGTAATCGAATCCAGTAGTTGTTCTATGTTTATTGGATATGACAAATCTATTGCATATTCTTAAACATTCAAGACAAGGATTTTCTTTTGAGCAATAAGAAGGATCTAAATCTTCTCCTGAACAGTAACTTGCTTTAAGCAAAAACCACGATCCTATATCTGGTTTAGGTTTTAGATCAAAAATCAATTTTTTGTAGGGTAGATTTCGGATGTTCATAACTTCTCCTTAATTAATGTATGTGAATGCTTTTTCCATCTCAAACCAATTTCCATCAACAGCACTTCGTTTTGCTTCGATTTCCAAAGGTATATCAATAAATTTCCAGTGTCTTTTTAAATCCTCAATCATTACTTGTTTTAAAAGTTCTGAATATGTTTTTTCTTCTTTTGGATGAACATCAGCTACAAGTTCATCGTGTACTTGGAAAATTAATTTAGTCTTCATTTTATACTTTTTGAGTAATTTATGAATTCTAATACAACTCCATAGTAAACAATGAAATGCTAGTCCTTGTATTGGATAATTGATTACGTCATTTTTCTTCATAGAACCTTGACATACAAACCCACTTAATATAGTCACATACCCTTTCTTCAGATAAGATTTATAATGTTGTTCTTTCCATCTAGCGTAGACAGGGAATCGTTTGTTCCACATATTGTGTTCTATCTTTTTAACATGTTCTACGTATTGGTCGAATGTTTTGATTCCCTTATTAATGAGATATTCTCCTATTGTGATGCCTCCTCTAATTTCTGGACCTTCAGTTTTCTTGATTCTATCTCCTGAGAAGTTTAACCATTCCCAAATACCTAAAGCATTATTTTTGTAATAGTCTCCATAGAACTGAGGAAATGTGAATGAGTTTTTTGTAGCTTTTCTTAATCTATTTTCTCCTTTATTATTCGTATCAAGATCAGAGAGCATGAATAATAGACAAGCAAAATCAGAATGCATATCAGAGGATTCAAGATTACGTAAATAATGCAACATTGTTGGATCACGATGGTAGAGTGCGGCTGCTTTCACTTCTACGCCCCCATAATCCGCTCCCATCAACATCATTCCTTCTCTTGGAATAAATGCTTTTCTTATTATCTCTCCTGCTTCTGGATCTCTTATAGGCATATTTTGTACGTTAGGAGAATTTGCGGAACTCCTAAATGTACGTGCTGTATGTAGATTTATGAATGGATGAATGAATCCATTGCAAGTTTCTTCTATTAATCCCTTTATATATGTATTTTGTAATTTAAAATAGAATCTGTATCGTAGGAGGTAATCAGTAAAAGATGATTTAAGTGCTTTGAGTGCTTCTTTATCTACAGAAGGATTTCCTGAATCAGTGAATTTTTTAGATTCATATTGTAGTTCATTAAATAATATGTCTGATAATTGATCGTCTGAATTAAGACTAAAATTGTCTTTATATTTACCTTTCCATAGCTTTGCTTCAGCAAAAGTTTCAATTTTACCCGATAATTTTTTTACTTCTTTTTTTAGTCTCTTATATTCAGATTTTAAATGTTTGGAATCAACACGTATTCCATTTTGATGTATTTCTGAGAAGCATATGGCTCCATTATGCAATAAATCGTATGCTTGTGTATTATATGGAACTATTTGCATGTTACTTCCTATTTATGAAGTACTGAGGTGCTAAATCTTGTGGTCTTGGATTCGTTATTGAATCATAATATTTATAGAAATCTTTGTTTATTAATTCCATTTGAACTAATGCAAGTCTGTATTCAGTTAAAGAATCCATACCATTATATAAAAGAAGATCGTACATATCACATTCATGTATTCTATTTAATTGGTTTCCACCTTTTTCTGTTTTCAAATACTTTTTTACATGTTGATCGTAAGGTTCTATCCCAAAATAAATAAAGTTCTGAAATTCAAGTGAACAAATATGAGGACGATTATCTATATGATGTTGTCCATTCATTGTATCATAGAACCAACCTTTAACTTGTGTTCCTAATTTAACTTGTGACCATGTATGTTCAAATCCTATATTTGCAGCAATTTTCTTTATTCTATGATTTTTGAGATATGTACAAAGTAAATTTAAAAATTCAGAATCATCTAACATAGGAAATGCCGCAACGTAATTAGGAGTCAATGCAATGGAACACGTATATAATTTTTGCTCTTTGCGTTGTGGCTTTAATCCTGTCCCTTCGTAATCAAATGCGGTCATAAATTCTTGAGAAGAATAATCGTACAATACATGCTTTAAAAAAGCAATAATTTCTTTTTTGTGTTTTAAAATAGATACTTTGTCTTGTTCATTCTCAAATTTGGGCAAAGGAACATTGAGCATAGCAACAGCTTGTTTAAGATCAAGTTCAAATAATGTTTCACTTATTTCAGGACTGTATTCAGCTAGTACATAATTGGGATGATATATGGGGCATATCCATGCATTGTATTCTCTATCAGGTATAATAAATCCCCTATAAGCAGCAACAGAACTTATTTCTTTATTAAGTCTATTGCCTATCAGAGCTTCCAATGCCGCTTCTCCTAAAGCAATAATTACATGAGGCTGCACTTCTTTTATTGTTTTTAATATATTTGCATTACAAGCTTTGATTTGTGTTTTTGTGGGTTTTTTATTTCTTGGAGAATGACAGACACAAGCATAAGTCATCGAGCATTCATCTAAATCTATTCCAAGTTTACGGAGCTTTCTTTTATAGAATGATCCTGCTTTGCTTATGAAGTATTCATTTTTACGATCTTCTAGTAATTCTGGAGTTTGTGCGACATGGAGAATTTTTATTTCTCCTGAACCCCCTAATTTCATATAAGGGGTTTTGCTTTTTTCATTAAGTTTACATTTTTTGCAGTGCGTTGTGTTATTTGAATTCTTTATTTTCTTGGACGTTAGTTGTGATTGCCTAAAGAATCCTTTTCTTGGCATTATTATTCCTCTTCTATGCTTTCAAGTTGTATGACATGAACTGAATTGTTTGTTTTAAAATAAAGGATATCGTCTGTGATAGAGATTTGGTGGGTTATTTTTAATATATCTTCCAGAAATTCGAGATTTATAGAGAATGAAATATTTTCCTTAAAATCCACTTTTGTAGTTTCTTTAAACCATCCCTGTTCATTTTGGGACTTTATTATTAATCTTCCTTTCTTTATGTTAATTTTTATATTCTTTTCTTTTGAAAAAGTATCCTTACTGAATATGTCTGCTCTACTGATGATTTCGTGAATTTGTTTTGGAAATTCAATTATTTTTCCTTCATCTTCTTCAGGAATAAATTGATGTAAATCTTTATATTCCTCATTAAATAGCTTTGTAGCCAGAATTATCTCATCTTCTGTTTTAAAATATATCCAAGAATCATCCACATAAATAGCAGTAAGTTTTTCTTTGCATATCTCAAATAAATTATCTGCCGGAATTAAAATATTAAAATCAAATGTCTGATCTAATTCACAGATAGTTATTCTGTCATTATCACAGGATTCAATTATATTTTTGTGGATATGAACACATGTAAACAAAGGCTCACTTAATGATTTAGCAGCAGTCAAGCAAGCCAATTTAGCAGCATTTGTGAATTCAGAAGTGAGTTTTTTAAGTTTTTTAGGAATATTTATGTTATCAATAGGCAGTCTTATTTCTGAATCAAAGCTCACTCCAGCAGAAAATCTTTTTCCTTTAACTTTAAGTTCATTATCTTCCAAATCAATTTTTATTGTTTCGTCTTTAACTTTATTCAATAATTTTAAAAAAGGTTCCGCTTCAATAACCCCTTCTATATCTAAATTAATAGGAGACATTGCAAAAATTTCATCATTGAATGTTATTACTTGATTGTTTGTAAAGATGAAAGCTGTACTTTGATCAATCAGGTCTCTTTTTGCGAGTCCTTTTTTTACTTTTTCCAGAATATTTACGAGTTCTTTTCGATTGATGTTCTGCATTTTTACAATTCTCCTTTAATTTCTTAAATATTAGTATCGGTTCATATTTTCTTTTTAATAAATTTTTACCAAATCCTGGAAAAAGCATATCAATCTGTTCTATATACTTAAATCCACAATCATTCATTATTGATTTAGTATCATTAACTAAGGGATATAATTTCGATTTAATTTTAATATCTTGAATATTTATAATAAAATGACCATTATTTTTCAGAGATTGTTTTACTTTTTTGATTGCTGGTATCCAAAAATATTTTAACCAATCATCATATTCTGTATATCTATTGCAGCTTTGTGTGCTTTCATTACTATAAATTTCTTTTTTAAAATATGGAGGACTTGTGAATGCTAATTGGAATCTATTTTTAGGGGCATCAAATTCTTCAAATGGCAAATTATATAATTCAATATTTTGAGAACTTTCTAAAAATTTAGATAACCGTTTATTTGCTTTGTGTGTTTTTGTATTTGGATCTACGCCTACATATTTAGAGTGCTTAAAATCACAAGCTAGATATCCAAGCAGTCTACCACCATAGCCAGTTGAAGGATCAAGTATGTCTCCTTCGCCATCCTTCACATATTCTGAATAAATTGTTTTTGCGGCAATCGGCCTAAAATTTGAACAAATTTGAGTTCCATTTACTAACTTAAGCATTCTCTGTGTGCTTTTATTAGTTATTGGCATATTTTGTTCAAATACCAGACGTATAGCTTTTTTTAAACAAACATCATCATTATACGCATTGATTGCAGAACGCATACCGATTGCATGAGATTCAAATATATGTGTGTGAAATGAGTCTGCTATTTTTGTGCCTACTCCATTGACTTCAATTGATTTGAAACGGAAAAATTTTTTACTACTTTTCATAATTCGTGAGTATGAGTTTTTTAATCTAAAAAATTCATACCAAAGTTGTATGGGCGTGAGTTCTTCATATGGAAATCCGTGCTTATTTCTATAATAATCAAAGCCGATTTCTATTATTTTTTCTAACTGCTCTTGTGTAATCATTTTATATTTCTTTTGTTTAATAAATAAAAACATGCCATAGATAAAAATAAAGTACCTATGGCATGTTTATTATTTTATTTTAAAGAATACTTATCATTTTTTATAGACAATACTCCAAGCTCATCAAGCATTTCAAGCCACCTATTGGTTTTTATTTCTGCTTCTCTGTGTGAGCCGCCATATTGTTCATTCATCTTTTTTATAATCTTTTCTTTAGGCAAATTACCAGATTTTAGAATCTCAGCAAAAACAATATGCCTCTTTTTCTTTGAAGTCTCTCTCTTTTTCTTAGTCCTATTAGTCTCCTTCTTCTCAGCTTTCTTTTCAGTCTTTGTTCTCTTTTTAGGAGCGGGTTTTTCTTCCTCCTCTTCTTCCTCTTCCGTCATGCCTTCAAAGGCCGCTTTTTTCAGTTCACTGATCTTTTTGTATTCGTCTGGATCAATGTTGAGATCATTATCCTTAATCAGCTTAACTTGTGGAGTTTCCTCTTCCTCTTCTTCCTCTTCTTCTTCCTCTTCTTCTTGTAGAGCATCCCATACCACTTTTTTAAGATCACCAAGCTTTTTGTATTCTGAAGGATCAATATCGAGTCCTTCTTCTTCGATAAGGTCTGTGAGTTCGGACTTTTTCATGGAGAAGATTTCTTCTTCAGAGTATTCGCCTGATTCTTCCTCTTCTTCATCTTCTTCATCTTCGGTTTTTTCCTCTTCGTCCTCTTGTTCTTCCTCTTCCTCACCACTTACTTTCGCAATAGCAGCTTCATTGCCAAGTTCAGCGAGAAGATTCCAGACCTCATCAGAGAATTCATCTTCTGCATAAATATCCAGTTCTGCTTCATCACTGCCACTGACACATTTCCTGAGTTCTTTTTCCAACTCTTTAGGATTCATACTAACATCAATCTGATCTTCTTCATCCAACTCAAGAACTTTGTTAAGTTCCATCGCTACCTTTTTCAGGTCTGCTTTTTTCATGACTAATCTCCTTTTATTTGGTTAATTGATATGTTCAAAACGAACTTTTTGAAAAGCAACATTGCTTTTACAAACAACATAGTATCTTTTTTGTAATTTTCAACAAAATTTTTTTAATTTTCTTCTTCTTTATAGAAAGGAACCCGACCAAAAAAGCTTGCTTTGTTCGGATGAGCTATGGTTAAATCTTGCAACACAGTGACTTGATTAACAATTTTTATCGCATCTTCACGTAATAAAAGTGTATTAAAACGAATACATCCTAATTCTTCCTCAACTTTTGTTTTGTTTACCCCATAAAAATGTGTCGTATGAGCATATTTCCTTTTATCTTCCGAATAATTTGAAAGTTGCAAGGTATCTGTGTTGTAGGATTTTGCATCTGCTTGCGTCACTACGATAACACAGTTATAGAATTCTTGAGAAATACCTCTAAGTATCATCCATTTTTCATTTTCTTGATGCCTGTATTCGGTATTTCTTTCAGGCGCAAGAATGTCTGGATAATCAACAATCAAAACATCAGGAATAAAACCTTCATCTCTTTGTTTATTAATACACCAATCTCGAATATCGCTTGCTTTAACTGAATGCATTGGAAATGCTTCAGTAACAATTTTTCCTTTAAATCGTTTATTAAACTTTTTTATAATTGATTTTAGTTCTCCGTGATGCCAGACAGAAGTTAAAGGATACTCTTCCCACCAAATTGATCCTTTAAATCGTTTCGTATCGTATCTATAATCACGATCTTTCCAGCATTCTATGCATCTTTGATGTTCAAGTAGAATATCCCTATCTTTAATATCGACACAGAATTTATATCTTCCGTTTTCATCACGATCAACAACTATTAATTCAGAATCAATTTCTTTACAAGTTCCTGTCTGATTGTATAAACAATCTAGAACAGGCGTCATATGATGTGGATTTAAATGCTTTTCTCTTACGGGTTTTCTTGCGTAATATGAATATAATCGTGTTCCTATTTGATCTTGTGTCAAATCCCCTGTTTCTATCACAGCTACATTTAATCCTTGTCTAGCAGCAGCAATAGCAAACATCATTAACGTATATGTTTTTCCAACTTTTTCACGTCCAAGTATTCCGATAAATGATTCTCTTTCAATAGGTCCAATCAATTTCCCTAAAGCTCCTGGCATTTCAAATAGAATAGGAGGTTTATTTAAAATTGATTGATAATAAGTATTAATTCCTTCTTCAGATAATATATATCTTGATTCAGATAACTGGGTTCTGATTTTAGAGAATTCGGAATAAATAGATTCAGCATCTTCAATTGATCCTTCTTCTGCCGCTAATCGTAATTGCTCTCCTAATAATACAAAACTGCGTTTCTTAAAATAAGCAATTCCTAAGTCAATATAATATTGGACATTTAGATTCTGCCAGCTATCATATTCTTCTGCAAGAGATGATAGGAAATTACTTAATTCTTCTTCTAAATCAGGACTTATTTTGCCGGACTTAACTTTAATTTCATAAATTGTATCAATTTCTTGTTGCGGAGCTGTGTCATACTGTTCAAAGAAATCAAAACACCATTGAGCTATTTCTTGTGTTACTTTTGTTTGAAAGAATTCTTTCTTATACATTTTATGAAGAAATCTACATACGCCTTCAGAAACAATAAGAGAAGTAATCAAATATCGTTCAGTTTGAACATCTTCAGGCTTTCGTCTTCTGATTTTCACAAGATTCTCCTACAATCAGTTAGACATTTCTTTCTTTAAACTAATCTCCTTAATGATTTTATTATTTTTCTTACTTCCAGAATAAAATCGAACAATATCCCCTTCACGATATATTTCCTCTTTTATAGTATTTTTACCTCCATTTGCGTTTCTAACAATCCACCCTACAATATTATTCATGCCATCCGTGACTTCAGTTATTTCTTCATTATTCTTATTTTCTTGTTCTTCACGAAAATACATCTCCTGAACGATGTTGAGCCAAATCTGTTCTGATCTATGCACTTTGTGTGTGTCGCTTCTGGGAAGCGTCATTAAGTCGATTCCCTCAGTATGTGAGTATGCGTCTTTAATCTTCTCGAATGTACTCTGCCCAGGATACAGTGCTTTAGGTGTCATGGCAGGGTACAATTTCAGATTCAGTTCATTAAATAAATGATCATTAAGATTTCTTGATCCTTTTCTTCGTAAAGCAGAAATTATTAAAGAAGTGTAATTATCTATAGAACGTGGAGTAAGAGTCTTACTTTTTTGCACCCAAGCAGTGATTTGTTTCATTAAGTTAAGTGGAAGTGAATCTAATTTCTTATGTTCAAGAAAGAACTCTTCCATTATTTTATATGCCTTAAATTCAGATTCGTTCAATATTTTTGACGGATCGTAAACAGATTGCACTCCTTTGTATGCAGCTTGTATTAAAAAAGATGATCCATTTCTATCGTTGCGGATAGCATCAGGTAAGGATAATCCTTTTAAACAGTTTTTATTGGCAGGATAATTTCCAGATTTATACCATTCGTTCAGGGTTTTTATTGCTTTTTTAATTTCAAGATCGGAGTATTTTTTCAGATAAATTGATTCAGGGACATTAAACAGAGAATCTTCATTTAAATGAGCTTTCTTAAATAATCTTCCTTTCTTCATTCTGTTCAGTAATTCAAGAGATTTGATCAGTGTTTTACTTGGATTATCTAAATCTATTCTATGTGTTCTTAAATTAGGTTGTTCGTTCCAGAATTCTACAAGAGATTTATTTTCAATATGTTTAATTTCCTGTGATACAGAAGATTTTTTACGCTTACGCTTCACTTTTTGCTTTGAAAAAGTGCTAAAGTTATCTTTAGATAACTTCTTGTTTTTGAATTCTTTATTATTATTCTTTTTCTTATTATTATTACTAATATGCACTGCTTTTTTTGAAGCGTCTAGCTCTGTCGATTTTAACAGGGCTATGTCTGTTGAATTCGCAGGGTCTTGAGTTGTGCTGGAAACTATCTCATCAAGTTTGTCCAAATCAATTTTACAATACTCCATGGCGGGAATTCCTTTCATCTTTGTATAGATAATTCCCAAATCTCTGAATTTATTTTTTATCCTTCTTAGCTTGTTTTCTGTGGAAATGGATGTTTGTTCCATTTGTTTTTTATTGTTAATTTTAAACCACCCATCATCAACGATCTTATCTTTTTTTAAGCAAAATCTGAGGGTATCTATCAGATTACTTAATACTATTGTTTCATCAGGACTAAATTTCTTCATCATTCTTTTGTTTACCATTAAGAATGCTTCCCCGCCAGTAAATGCATCAAGCTTTGTCTCATTATACAACATCAATAACCTCGTATCTATTGTGTAGGAATATCTGATAGATTTATTTGTCTTAATAATTTTTCAAAATTATCTTCCATGCCTTCGATTTCTTCATATTTTTCGATTAATTTTCTTATTTCATCTTGGAAACTTTCTAAATGTGTACATAGGAGTAGACAACTTTCTTTCATGAATTGCATATGGTTTTCAATCTGCTTCCCTTCGATTGAATTATTTATAAATAAATCAATAAGTTTCATTTTTTCACGAACATCATCAACAGGAAATACACTAGCTTGTTGCAGTATGTGGGCGCAGGCTCTCATGACCATCATCAATTCAACGGCATCTGAAAATTTGAATTCATCCTTAAACATGCTTCTTCCTCCTTCTTTTTAAATAATCCCCATTAACTACGATTATCCTCTCTGTCTTATATTGGAACTTACTTTTAGGTACATTATCATTAGATTCAGGTTTTGTCTTATTTTGATATTCAATTGATATAAGATTATTCTTTTTCAATTTCTGCAAACTTTTTGTAATCTGATTAGGATTTTTTATGCCAATAATATCAGCAAGTGTTTTATTGGTGATTTTACATTTACCTTTGTGTAGAAAAGAATGCGTTAAAAGCACAGAAAATAGAAGCTTTTCTTTTCTTCCTAAAATCTTAGACAACATAATATCTTTAGGAATTTTATATTCATAAATATTCATATTCATAAATTTTCCTTTTCTATTTAATTTGGAAGGGAAGACATTTCCATAATGAAATTATGGATAAGCCGATTTAAAAAATCGTGTCTTCAGGAGTGGAAGAAGCACATGCACACAACGAAAAAGATCATAGTTAAGCTTATTTTGAATGTCAACAACTTAAAAAAATTCATCTTAAAAGCAAATCCCGCATGATATAATCCGATTCTTCCTCTTTTAGATTCGCTGGGTCACAATCAACATCAATATCCAATTGATATACTTCTTTTGTTCCTAAAGTAATTAAACGATAGGTTAATTTATGTGCTTGTTCTTGTGCTTCAGGATCGGTCTGGTCGAACCAGATGAATATGCGTTTATAATGTTTATGTAAAAGTAACACTTGTTCAGTTGTGAATGAAGTTCCAAAAGTTCCTAAACTTCCGAATCCCATTCTCCACACATCAGTCACACCTTCAACTACAAGAACAGAAGATTTTTGTGCATAATCAATTCCATATAGTATATGTTTATGATGAATTCTTTCAAATTCTTTTGCACAGGTTTTATATCTGATTTCAGATTTTCCAGTTATATCTCTGCCTTGATATGAAACTAATGTATTATTGAAATATATAGGAGCAATGATTCTGAATCTATAATTTCCTAAATGTCCTGTAGCTTTTAAGTCCCAAGTATTTATTAAATACTCAGGATCAAAGTTTCTGCTTTCAAGATATTTCTTGTGTCTTTTAGGAAACTCATTCAGAGTTCCTCTTGGAAAAATAACATCAATATCTTTTTCTTTAGCTTCTCTTTTATATGTAGCATCAGATTTAAAGCCGCCATAATCTTTTATGATCTTGACGGCTTTCTTTCTGTCTACATTAGCAAAATACTGAACAGCTTCTATTAATTTCATTTTTCCACAACGCCAACAACTAAATGATTTAGTTGTTTCATTGTATCCAAGATGGTATTTATAATCTCGGCATCGTGGACAATTAATGCCAATCCATTCAGAGCCTATATTTTCTCCATGTTGTCTGTATTCAATATTATGATCTTCAAGAAATTGGATTCCTTTAAAGCCCATATTTATCCTCACTATCAGAAAGATCCGTGTCTTCTTCAACTAGATAGTTGATTTTATCAATAGTATTTGCCAGTGATGATTTATCATCTATATTAAGTGCACGTTCAATTTGATGCAGCCATTCTTCTGCACCTTCTGCGATATATACAGGCAGAAAGCTGTATTTGATTATATAATTTGCTTCATGATGCAGTTCATTCATTTCCTCGTGGATTTCCACCAGTCTTTGTTCAATTAGAGAATTCATTTTTTTGCTTAAGGGTTCTATTTCCTTTTTTAATTTCTCTAATTTCTCTCTTGTGGATTTTTTACCCATTTTTTCTTCTCCTTTTTCTGATTGTTGATTTTCTTTTTCTTCTACGGACTTCAGTTGTTTCATTATTTTTCTTTTTATGCGTTCTAACAGGCTCAATATTATTATTGCTGTTACTTTTGCGTGTTCTTCTTTTAACTGGTCCTTCATATAGTTCAACTTGGGATAATGCTGCTTTAAGATAAGGACTTATTAAATGCTTCCAGAAGTTATCTTGATCTTTTAAATACACAACACCTTTACCCCATATTGTTTTAACATCTAAATCATAATCAACAATCTTCACATTACGATACCCCGAACCCCTACCTGGAGCTTTAATGGATATAGTCTTGTTGTGATATTTTTGCACTTCTTCCGGCGTCATATTCACCCCTTTAAATAGCTAATGTTTCATGGTGTCTGAGCTTTTCATAGAATTCTGCAATCAATTCATTAAATATACCTCCTGTATCAGCATCCTCCCCATCTATAACTTGAGCTACAGTTTTAGCCTTGTTTTCCAATTTAGTTATAATTCCTTCTTCGATTGTATTTTTAGCAATTAAGTTCCATACATTCACCATATACTTTTGACCAATTCTGTGACAACGATCTTCACATTGACTATATAAACCCGGAGACCAAGGAAATTCTAAGAAAGCAACATGTGAAGCGACTTGTAAATTAAGTCCTGTTCCTGCTGATTCTATATTTCCTATAAATAAACGAGTATTTTCATCTTCATTAAATTTATTCTCAGCATCTTTTCTCTGTTTCTTAGACATACCTCCAACAAGTTTAACTGCTTGTTTCTGGAATCTCTCATACATACTGTTGGCTGTATTTTTATAATAGACAAATAAAACAAGCTTTTCATTTTCGATCATATCTTCCACCCAATTTATAGCTTGATTTACTTTTCCTGCTACCGCCAATTGCTTGAGAACATTAATTTTAGCTAATGTCTTTGCTCTCATTGCTCTAACAGCTCTTTGATGGTCGATTTCCTGTAAATAATTAATTAGATCATGATAAGCCCGATCATATTCTTTTCTATTATCAATATTTAATTGAATTACTGATCTGAGTTTATCAGGAAGTTCTTTCAATACATTTTCTTTTTTCCTCCTAAGCATAACTTCCTTAATTAAAATATTATGAAGCTCAACAACATTACTTGCGCCTGTATAGTCAATTCCGTACCTACTCTTTTTTGCTTCACAATATTTATAAGCATATGCTTTTCTATTAGGAAATAATGTAGGTTTAATCATTTTTAGAGGGGAGTACAGTTCAATCGGTCTGTTCAGTAGCGGTGTTCCAGATAATCCAATGAAGTATTTTACTCGTGTAGCTAATTTTCTCATTGTGACAACACGCTTAACTTCACCTTTTCCTTCTTTTCCTGGATTAGGATTGCCTTTTAATTTATGAATTTCATCTACGATAATAGATGTTGGTTTAAACTCATGCATGATGAATTTTTCCCAATACATAATAATATCAAAGTTAATAACCATAATATCTTTTTTAACTTTATATGGTGTTTCTCCGTATATAACTTCAACATTATCTCCAAGATTCGTGAATTTATGAAACTCGTTTTTCCAGTTCTCTTTAACAGCAGCAGGAGTGACAATAAGCACCGGAAATATATCATTTCTTTTATGCTTTCTGTAATGAATCCATGCTATAGATTCCAGAGTCTTTCCAAGTCCCTGTTGATCTGCTATTAATGCTCTACCATTCTTTGTTTCAATAAATGATACTGCTTTTTTCTGAAATGGCTTTAAGATATGATCAAGATCAGGAATACTAATTTCTGTTATTCCTTGATTAACTTCATTGTACCATTGTTTAAGAGCATCATCTAAAATAAATCCGTTATTAATTGCTCTTTCGATATTTGTTAAAGTTAAAGGAAGTGTCCATGCTTTTTCATTTGCTAAGAATCTGTATCCATTTGATTTTTTAATCTCAGCGATTATTTTCACATCATATGGAAATTCAAGTCTAAAGGTTTCATCATCAATTTTAGCAGCGTCTTTTGTTTTCCTTTTCTTAAATAGATTTTTAATATTCTTTTTGATGTTGAAGGAAAACTGATCTCCGGCATCAACAGGAACAACTCCTTTTTTCAAGATAATGTGCATGTATTTTTCAAGTTTAGGACGAATCATAGCTACTTGCTTTTCAGTTAGATATCCTTTTTTTAAATAAAAAGCAGCTACATCATTTAGAATTTTAGAATCATTATATGATCTAAACCCTTCATCATCAGGATCAATTGGACATAGATTTAACAATGCTCCTATTGCGTAACTGTCGCTTCTCCTTATCAAAGCTTTAATTTCATTTTCTGATAGATTAACTGCCATAAACACTCCCTAAGTAAGAGAATTTGCAAATCTTCTTAACTCATTAAATGCCTTCTGTATTTTATTGTAAGCAAATCCTCTGTCTCTTAATCGTTTTTTGATTTCAGATTTATCTACTACCAATTCACACAATACAATATCAATTGCTTCTCTGGATGCTGTTGATAGTGATTTTAATGTTTCTTTGAATATTAGGATACGTTCAGGATTATTTGAATAGCTTTTGGTTAGTTCATCATTATATTCACACATGACAGGGACATAATTTCTAAGAGTTCTGTTAAGTTCTCGATGTGTCATAAAAGCTACCCAAGATTTTAATGATCTTCCTTTTAAAGGATCGTGTGTCTTAATAGCTTCTATCATTATCAGATTTGATTTAGATATGATCTCTTCCCATTCATAAGTAGGATTCTTTACGTAAAATGAATGTGCTGCTTGGTGAGCCGTTTTGATACATTCATCTATCATTTCAATCTCCTTTAATTGGAGAGGGCGTTCTCCGCCCCCTCCACTGTATGTTATGCGGCTTCGTACATGTCCATATCAAGTTCAATAACCTTATTCAATTGTGCCGATCTCTCTGAGACTGTAGGAAGTGCTAATTCTCTGAAGCATTGAGTAGCACAGTTGAAGATCGTGTATAAAGATTCTCCGTAACGATCTTTTTCTTCATCATAAGCATTGGACAGATCAAGAATCTGTCTTGAAGATACTATGCCGTTTCTGAGAAACTCCATAAAGAGGTGATCTGCATGTTGTCTGTCTCTTTTGTGTTCCTTCATATTATTATGCCATTTTCCTAACTTCATAGTCTGCTGTATGACTTCAGAAATTCCGGTCACAGCCATAACTTTGATCGTGTCTGTATCCAAGTTATGATAATGCTTTCTGAAATCAACCCACTGTCCTGAGAACACAAGATTAGAGCAGACAATTACGGTAAGTCCTGAAGTGAATCCTAGACTTAATTTCTTGTCTATGGAGTTTCTCCATCCAAGCTCAGGGTATCTTTCAGGCTTTCTTCTTGAACCTGTACCCAAGTCTAATTGATGAGTGACAAAGACATTTGCCCCGGTTTTATTTGAATCAAATCTTGACGATACGATTCCTATTCCAATTTCGTCACAAGCTGATTTAACTTGATCGAATATTTCATGATGCGGGATAGGATTCCATGTTGCTGTGGCAGCAGGGGCAGGGATTGCCCTCAATTCTTGTTCTGTTATGTGCATTGCAGTTCTCCTTATTAAGAGATTGATACCTCTCTTGTTTCGTTTTTATATTTTATATTATATCCACTAAATGCCTTAGTCACAGTTCTTTTATGGCAGGAAAGTATTTCTGCTATTTGATCGACTGTATATTTTCCTGTTTTTGCAAGCTCTACCGCCTGCTCTTTTTTGGATTTAGCAGGATCAATAGTTGGGATATCAATTCCACTATCGCTTTTTTCTGACCTCCATGGTTCGATTGTTTCTTTTAGGGCTTCTTCCAATAATGCTTTAAGTAGTTCTCTGTGGGTTTCTGTGCAATCAGCTAATTCCTCAATGAATCTTTTCCTGGCGTCTGTGTCTTCTGTAGACAGTTCATTGAAGGTCTTAACCATCTTTGCTGCTTCTGTTCCAAAAACTTTCATTTCTTTGCCCATAAATAAGTCCTCCTATTTTTCTTTATACTTTTTAAGTGAATAGTATTGAGACTCCCCTGTATATGAAATGACATTACTGGAAAGCAGTTCGTTGAATTCTATTTCTCCAATCAATTTCTTTAGATTTGTTGTAGAAATTGTGGAGGCTTGAATAAAATCCTCGTTTGTGATGTTGGTGTTGTTTATAACATCAAAGTTATTTTCGATTTTGTAGTTTTTTCTGGATACAAGACAGAGTTTGCCGTAGCGGGTTTTAATTTCTTTGGCTGGATTGTTATTGAGGATTGTTTTTTCTTTTTCTTTGATTTGCTCCTCAATTTCTGCTTTTTTGATCTTGAGCCTAGCGAGGGTATCATAATCCCTTAAACGTGCCATGATGTTTCTCCTTTGTTAAATGTTGTGTGTTTTTCTGCTTTTGTTGTGTGTTTTTGCTTTTTAATTCAAAAAAAATTGATTGTCAAGCGTTTATTTTCATTTTTTATCATTAGGTTTTTCAAAGAACAAAATGTAAATACAGTATAGTACAATTGCTAAAGCAATTACTTCCACGAAAAACATAAGTTCTCCTATATTATCCAAAATCGTTCGAGTGGAATATTATCCGAAACAAACATCCATAAACCTGCGATTATTAATGTTATAACCGCAAATCTGAATCAAGTTCTTCTATAATTATTTTTTTCATTTTTTCCCGATTATCTTTGTCGTGCATTAATTCTTCCATTAAATCTTGCATAATTTTTTCCATTATTAACTCCTTTTATTTTCCAATTATTTTAAGTCTTGTGATAAGAACCCTAGCTTTTCCTATTTCTGGATCATTAGGAAATTTTTCTGATTGTTTAATTAGGTCTTTTTCCACATTTGTCTTATTATTTATTTTAATCCAAATATCTGTAGGTATAACCCATTCATTAGTTTTTCTTCCTAACCATAAAGAAAATTTCCTAATTTTTCGTTTAATAAACAACATAATGTTTCCTATCTGTTACTAAATACAAAAACTGTATGGTTTTTGCTGTCTATGGAAAAGAATTCATCACTGAAAAGGTCATGGGCGTATTTTTCATAGTCAATGTAATTTTGAATTGATTCAGGAACTCGAAAACTTTGATTAAATAAACTCTCCGCAAAATCTTCTTGACTATCGAATTCGCCTTGATACTTTTCCTCGAATTCTTCAGGGTCTAAATATTCTATGCC
>PUNF01000093.1 GCA_003552525.1 Clostridia bacterium
GCCCCGGTCCCGTTCACCACGTGCCCTCCCGCGATCTTCATATCAAGCACAACGCCACCCCTTCCAGTAAGACGTAGTGGCTACTTTCCCAATCGCGCTCCACTAACCTTCTTCGGGATATTTCCCTTCGTTCCGCCACTCTTGGTACGCCCGATAGAGCATCGATCGTTGCACATTATGTCCCCGGGCAACCGCTCCCACCGCCTGCGAAGGCTTATATCCGCCGCGCACAAGGAGATCCACTTCCTCGAGCCACAAAGGCTCAATGATCGCGCGATCCGCATCGGACAGTGGGTGGTCGCTCGAAACCTCGCCGCATAGCCGATATCCCTCTGGAGAAATGACCAGGGTGAATTCTCCCCGTAGCTGGTCACCGTGTCGACGGTAGTGCGCGAGGACCTGCGAAACCTCTCCCGTCCGCGCGTCCTCGTAGATCTTGGTAACCTCTCGCGCCACGCATATCGGACGACGGCAATCCACAGAGGAGATCGTCTCCAGGGTTTTGAGGATGCGCGTCGGCGCCTGGTAGAGGACCAGGGTCATTTCGAGCTGCATCCATTCCTCGAGACATCCCCGCAGTTTCTTCCCGCGGGGAGGAAACCCCAGGAAAGCAAAGCGATCGGTGGGAAGACCGCTTACACTGAGTGCCGCAATTGCAGCCGATGGGCCAGGAATGGCACGCACGGGAATACCGCTGTTATGCGCGGCACGGACAAGGCGGAAACCGGGGTCGGATATGCCAGGCGTGCCCGCCTCACTAATCAGCGCAACATCCATTCCACTATGCAAATCCTCCAGCAGTTGACCGACACGTCGCTCCTCATTGTGCTCGTGACAGCTGAGCAGAGCAGCGTCACCAACACCGACATACTGCAGAAGATGTTTCGCGGCACGGGTATCTTCGGCGGCAATACGGCCCACAGATCCAAGCACCCGCGCTGCGCGGGGACTAAGGTCATCCAGGTTTCCTATTGGCGTGGCCACAACATACAAGCACCCGTAATCACCATTCATGATATCGGCTCATTTCAAAAAGGAGGTGCCCCGGGGGGCCCTCCCGATTCGTCCGGTCATTCACCTCGTCATACACTCAACCCTTGCGGCGAGTCACCTCGTCTGCGTCGTAGGTAACGGTCTCGTTATCCTCCATGCGCACCTGCACACTACCATCGAGGATATTGGCGCGCACGACTTCCCCTGCCCCTTGGCTGGTCATGACCTTGGTGCCGGGCTTGTACTGGTTCTTCTTGGCGCCCTGGTAGGTCTGATCCTCATATTGGAGGCAACACATCAATCGCCCGCATAAACCGGAGATCTTGGAGGGATTCAATGATAGGTTTTGGCGCTTGGCCATGCGAATGGAGATCGGTGAAAACTCCGCGAGAAACGAGGCGCAGCAACATATTCGACCGCACGGTCCAATCCCACCAATCATCTTCGCCTCGTCCCGCACCCCTATCTGGCGGAGTTCAATCCGGGTGTGAAAGGTGCCGGCTAAGTCTCGAACGAGCTCGCGAAAGTCAACACGCCCGTCCGCGGTAAAGTAGAAGATTAGCTGTCCCCCATCAAACGCATACTCCGCATCCACGATTTGCATGCCGAGGCCGTGTTTTTTGACTTTGCGCTCGCAGACCTCCTTGGCTTGCTGTGCCCGCTCTTCATTATGCGCGAGGCTTTCTAGGTCCTCGCCGGTCACACGACGCAAAACCGGGCGCAATGGCGTGACGATCTCGTCTTCTGCGACATCCTTGGGCCTGGTCATCACCTTACCAAAGGCCTGTCCACGCGAGGTTTCGACGATCACATCCTCGCCCACCTGCAAATCGTGGTCGCCGGGATCAAAAGAGTATATCTTCGATGCTCTCTTAAAACGAATGCCCACTACCTTGGGCATCATCTCGCCCCCTCGGAAAGAATATGCGATTAGTCCAGCGTAGAAATATTATAGGTTTCCCGGAGGATATCCCGCAACTTGATGAGGCAGATCTCCCATGTCAGCCTACGATTGGCGTTCGATCGAATCATCTCGCCCGCTCGCACGAGAACATCTACTGCTTCGGCGTATTGGCGTTTGCTTACGCAAGTCGCATCGGCAAGGTGACGCAGGACGAGGGTGAGGCTATCGATAGTGGTTTCCGCCTCCTCCGGATCAGTGGGCAAATGATCGGCCCATCGTGTCATCTGGACCGGTGACAACACATCCGTTGACAGATCGTCAATCAGTTGACGGTGTTGATTCCACTTGCTCCCCTCATCATCCGCCAAGATTCTTCTGGCGGCACCGACATCACCACCACTTAGCAAGAACAGCTCCTTCGCGCCCATTTGGTGAGATGGTAATTCCGAAGGAATTTGCTCTTCAAAGGCTTTCAGACCGGGATTTCGAAAGGGAACCACGACACAACGCGATCGAACCGTCGGCAGCAGATAGCCGGATCCCGGCACAAGCAGCAGCACTGTGGATTCACCGAGGGGATCCTCGAGTGTCTTGAGGAGCGCATTCTGGGCAGCCGGGGTCAGTCGGTGCGCATCGGGGATAATGACCACTTTTCTGCTTCCCGTGTAAGATCGCCGACTCAGGCGCTCCCGAACCCGGGTCCGTACGTCTTCGATACCCAATGAGCTACGACCCTGCGTCTTGTGCACTTCGTGAACGTCCGGGTGATTCGCGACGCCGAGACGACATGCCTCGCATTCTTCACAGGGCTTGGAAGCCCCACCCCGCGTATCGCATACCAATCCGAGGCCAAACCAATGAGCAGCCTCGAGTCTGCCAAGACCGGGGGCGCCCACAAACAGGTACGCCGCACTCGCATTCCCTCTATCGAGAATGCCACGGAGCATCCTGTGGGCTATCGGCTGCCGGTGCTGCAAATTCGATGCAGTCTGTCGGTGTTGTACCACTGCGTTCCCTTCCACCTCCGAGCCCTACACTTGCACGAAACGTTCAACATCGATCACGAAAACCGTCGCGCCACCCACGGTAACCTCTACCGGGTAGGGAACGTAGGATTCCCCTGTGCTCCCACTAATCGGAGTAAGAGGCGTCACGGTCTGTTCACGCGTCCGGCACACCTTCTTGATCGTATCCAATACGTCGCCCACGGCACCACTCTCGCAACCGATCAACAAAGTTGTGTTGCCTTCGCGAAGGAACCCACCCGTACTCGAGAGTTTCGTCGTCCGATACCCGGCGTCTACCAGTGCCTGCAAGAGGTCCGGAGCATCCTTATCCTGGATCACCGTTACAACGAGTTTCATATCAATACCACCGCCCTTTCGGTCCTTCTATTTCTCTTCGGGACCAAACCGCAACCGGAATATGCGTCGAATCTCGTCGGCAGTCGCTTCGATTCCTCGCGCGGTATCCACCGCAATGATCCGCTCGGAGTGCCGTTGAAGCAGCGCAGCGTATCCGTAGCGAACCCGACGATGAAACGCCTCATCCCGACTCTCGATTCGATCCAATCCTTCCATCTGACCGGCGGAGTGAAGCTCCCGTCCGGAACCGAGTAGGATGGTAAGGTCAGGGGTCGCAATCTGCAGTGCCCATCGGTTGATACGCAGGACTTCCTCGGGACACAGACCCAAGCCGTACCCTTGGTACGCCACACTGGAATCGATGTAACGATCACAAATTACAACCTGCCCACGCTCTAGTGCCGGTTGGATCACCTTGTCCGCGTGTTCGGCGCGTGCAGCAGCAAATAGCAGCGCTTCTGTACTCGGCGCCATGCCGAAAGGGCTTGCCAATAGCATGTCTCGAATGGCTTCACCCACGTCGGTGCCGCCGGGTTCTCGGGTGTGCAAGACCGAGAACCCATGGGCTTGTAGCCAGGACACGAGGAGATCAGCCTGCGTGCTCTTGCCTGAACATTCCGCGCCCTCGAAGGATACGAAGATTCCCCGCCCATCGGGATGCGATTTCGCATGGAGGCATCCGGAATTCTCGGGCTCTGAATTGTGCTCGTGCATCCGCTGAGACTCCTATCCACTGGCCGGATAGTGCCGGAAATGACGATACTCTGGGGAAATGCGGTTGGCACATCCTGATTTTTGCTTCTACGGCGGAACGCCGCTTTCCTGCCGCCATTACCTTGGCTTGCGCGTCTGGGGCACTTCAATCGGGACCAGCCTGTACAACACCCCTAGATTGGCAGCCAATCCCATGGTGAGCGCAATGGGGGCGATGTAGCCGCCCGCGTGCGGCCATATCGCGATTGATCCAAAGGCCACGAGGGCTACCACGAGTACATCCGCAGCCTTTGCCAACCCAACCACCGGAGTTCGGCGCATCTTCGTGGCAACACCCACCCACATGTCTACCACACCACCAAAGAAAATGGTGCCCGCGGTGATAAGCAAGATAATCCGCACGACCGGCAGCAAGGTTGGGGTCACTCCGATAACGGAAAGCAGAATCCATGAAGCGCCACCGGACATGATGAACAAGACGAAAAGCAGCACATCCGACAGGATGATCCATAACCCGACCCGGCGGATGACCTGCCACCATCGCCCGCTTTCCAAAAAGACCATCACCGTTTGTTCCATATTGGGGTGAACAAAGGCCACGAAAAGGAAAGCGAGGCTCCAAGCCACCTGGAACCCGGCCAATGCCATCTGTGGATTCATACTCCTAGCAAGTGCGGCGTTAATAATGGGGAAGGTCATGGCACTCACGTATGCGTGTGCGATCAAGGGGAGCTGGAATCGGATCGCATCCTTCACCGACGTGACCACCCCGGGATCGTCGAGGAACGGAATACGCTCCGGAGCAAGGGACATCAAGCGGCGGCCGAAGAACACGCAAACGAGGCTCTCTAGGGCCATCCCCACGACCCAAATCGCAGCGCCTACCCCGGTGGGACTAAACAGGCCCGTTCCCGGCAAAAGGACGGCCATCGGCAACATAACTGCTAACCGAACGATCATCGCGACCATCAACAGGGGCGTCCTGCGATGGATCAGCACGATAGCCTGTCCCCATCCGCGGAGTGCGTATATGATCGGTAGGACGAGGCATAGACGCACCACGTCCATAACCGCGGGCAGCAGGTCAGCAGGGGCACCAAACACATTGGAGTAGATCCACGGACCCACGGGTGTAAAGGCAAGCACACCCATCCATGCGGATAACAAGACAGTGAGAACAATCGTAAGGCGGATGGCATTGTGCACGCTAACGCGGTCCGTGGCGAGGGTAAGAATCAGGTTTCGGGTGCTCCAAAGGGGAGAGGCGAACAGGTTCGTCGCACTTTGGGCCAATGCGAAGGCGGCAAGAGCAGCCTCGGGGCTGATGGTCCGGGCCAGTCCGGCATTAACAACGGTGAAGGTGCTGGCCATGATGATAGCCGTAACACCCAGCGGCAACTGGAAACGAAGTATCGCCCGGGTACGTTCACTCTCCTCTAGATCAATCACACGGCTTCTTGCTGCCGCCGCGCGTATGAAGCGATCGAAAGGCATACCAGTCACTCCATCTCCCGCAAACGAGTACCATCGGGCGCGCTATGTGTTGCGTGCTAGATACACGAATACCCCGACGTGGTGTGTCGGGGTATTGTTGTATGGAATAAGCATCCGGCGGCGACCTACTCTTCCGGGGGGTTTCCCCCCGAGTACCATCGGCGCTGGA
>PUNF01000047.1 GCA_003552525.1 Clostridia bacterium
ATATGGAGGGCGGGGCCCGCGAGGCCACCGCTACCACCGGATCCGACCGTAAGGGCCGTGGCCAGCACCTTTAGCAAAGAGAGCCAGGGGCCGGCGAATCCAGTCCGATGCTTATCCTGTAGCGTGGCGATATAGGCATCGCCACCGGTGCCCGCTATGGCCGGGTGCTTAACGATGAGGAATGCTGCCACCGTGGCGCCGAGGATGGGAACCATATGGACCGGCAATACACGTGCGCCCATCCGGCCCATGAGATGCACGCTGTCGAGCAGCAACCAGCCCAGAGTGGCACCCAGCGGGCCGGCAATCATCGCCATGAGTATCCAGCGCAGCAGGCGGTCCAACTCGCCCCCCCTCTCCCATCACCGTCAGCGACCAACATCGTAATCATATTGCATGACTTTGTTCGGCTCCAGCCCCCGTGGGAACCGTAGGCGAACTATTGCGTGTTTCCAACGCTGCAGGGAGTGTAGTTTCCTTCAGCGAATACCGTGGAGTAGCGTATTGCTTGTCACGCGTCTTGGATTCCGATTTGGGGGGATGGACATGCAACCAGATATGCGGATATGCGGCGGTACCGTCGTCACCTCGGAGGGTGAACATCGAGTGGATCTACTGATTGCAAATGGTCGTATTTGCGGCTGGGCCTCGCCGGAGAGTCGTTTTTCGGCGGATGAACCGCAAACGATCGATGCCACGGGGAAGTATATATTGCCGGGCATCGTCGATCCGCACGTCCATTTCAACGAGCCCGGGAAGGACGCGCGAGAAGATTTTCACTCCGGCAGCCGGGCCGCCGCGGCCGGGGGTGTGACGACCGTCATCGAGATGCCGAACTCTTTGCCGCCCTGTCATTCGCGGGAAATTCTCGATCGGCGGGTGGCCTTGGCAGAGGAAAAGATGCTCGTCGACTTCGCCTTCTATGGTGCGGCCGGCGGGAGCAACCTCGATTCCATCGAAGACCTGGCGGCGGGTGGTGTCATCGGATACAAGACCTTTCTCACGCAACCGCCTCCCGAGCGGGCCGCGGAATTCGAGGGACTCAACGCAGATGGCCCCGGTGAGCTGTGGGACGTATTTCGTGCCATTGCCCGCACCGGGCTCGTGTCCGCCGTTCACGCGGAGAGCAGCAGGATGGCTCGCCGTCGACAGGACGAACTCGTTGCCGAGGGGCGCGGGGATTTTATGGCGTATGCCGAGAGCCGACCGGAAGTTGTCGAGCTGGAAGCGACCGCCAGCGCCTTGGTGCTCGCGCGTGACAGTGGGTGCCGGGTACAGCTCTGTCACGTGAGTAGCCCGAGGGCGGTGCTCATGGCGGCCACCTACAAGGAAGAGGGAGTCCCCATAACGGTGGAGAGTTGTCCCCACTACCTGACGTTCACGGAGGAAGCCCTGCGCGAATGGGGTCCGTACGCCAAGATCGCGCCACCACTACGCAGCGCCGAACACCGAGAGGGCCTTTGGGATTTGGTGCGCCTTGGGGAGATCGACATGTTGGGCTCGGACCATGCCCCCTACCTTCCCGAGGAGAAGTCGGACGGGATGGAGGATATCTTCAAGGGTGCATCGGGCCTGGCCTGCATTGAACTGATTCTCCCGATCATGATGGATCATGTTGCATCGGGTCGTTTGACGCTGGAAGATGTTGTTCGATTAATGTCGGAGAACCCGGCACGCGTATTCGGCCTTCATCCCAAGAAAGGACACCTGTATCCGGGGGCGGACGCGGATCTTGTCCTAATCGATATGGCCGGGGAGACGGAGGTCGACGTGGATGGTCTGCATACCCGCGGCAAGGCAGCCGCCAAGTTGTTTGACGGGATGCAACTGCAGGGACGCATCATCCAAACCATGGTCCGTGGCAAGACGGTGATGGAAGGTGACGCGATATCCGATCACCACGGGTGGGGAGAGTTTCAACGTCCCTCGCTTTAGCCTATTCGGAGGACGCCCGGTTTCTCAGCAGCACCAGGATAAGCAGGGGTATCCCGAGACTTACCGCGACGGTGAGCAGGAAGATCGGTTCGGATTCCAACAGGTGTAAGGGTGGGGGCCCCTGCAGCACCCATCGGGTGAACTCGCTGGATAGACGCATGGCGAGGAGGAAGAGAAGCACCGGAACAGACAGTCCGATGACCAGTCCAAAGGCGGCCGCCAGTACCCGGTCCGCGCGTTTGCGCGTAAACTCAGCCAAAGCGGTGATTGGGCGAAGGGCGAACAGGCCAATGACGGTCAGTACACCCACGATGAGTATGGAGATGATCACCCGTTGTAGATTCGCCAAGAGGCGTCCTCCTTGCTAGGGGGTTTCGCCGAAATACAGGGGATACCCGTCGCGTTCCCAGGCATGAATTCCACCGGTGAGGCTATAAGTATAGGAGAATCCCGCCTGCCGGAGGCTTCGTACGGCTGAGATGCTTCGAACTCCCGATCGACAGTATACCACGACCGGAGCGTCGGCTTGGAGTTCGGGGAAGTGGGCTATATCGGGGACACGGGCTCGCAATTCCCCGAGTGGGATCCATATGGCTCCCGGGATGCTCGAGGCCCCGATCTCCTCCTCGGTACGAACGTCCACGAGTTGGACGCGGCTGGTCTCAAGGAGGGATGCGACCAGTACGGCTTCGATCTCTTCTATGTCGAGGGGCAGGTCGCCGGGAAGACGATCGACGCGGTGATCAATACGTGCCGCAGTCCAGTGGGCGAGCACGAGGGCGGCCAGGGCGAGGACGAGCAGGATTAGCAGGCGGGGTCGAGGCATCGGCTGGGCGCCCCCTTTCGGAAATCCACCATTCATGATCGGGATTGCCTCAATTCTATTGCGCGCCCCGGCGAGCGTCAATCGACCGATATTGAAGAGAATGCCAAGCGAGGAGGGTACATGTTTTGATTATTCACAGCAAGGGTCCGGAGGCTCTGGCGGGCTTGATCAGGCGACTCGGTATACGGGCAGGACCGGTATGGGTCAAGGTAAACTGGACGGCACCGGCACCGGGTATGTTCACGAGCCCGGCGGTGCTCGAGGAAGTCCTCGACGCATTGCCTCGTCCGGTTGTGCTCCTCGAGGGACACAGTGTCGGGCGGCTATTGGTGCGGATTGCCGACCTGCCGGAGGATGAAGAAGGCTTTCGAGCGGCGGTCCGGGAGGGGGATCGCGCCTTCTTGAAGCGCACGGGGCTCGAGGAAATCGTGAATCGGCCGGACGTGGGCTACCTGAATGTCACCGAGAGTTATTGGTCGGGAGATGTGGTGAGTCCCGCCGATGTTCAGGCCCGCGTGCAGACACGATTTGGCGACCTTCATTATGAGAATCTCACCGGGGTCGTTCCGGATGCGCTCTATCGAGGTGCGAGAAGGGGGACACTGGTGAATCTCGCCAGGATGAAGGTGCCGGATCAAGATTCGGGGGACTGGAGTCTTGCCCTCAAGAACATGTTCGGCCTGATCCCGGATCCCTATCGAATTCGTTACCATCGCGAGGGACTCGCGGAAGCCATTATCGACATTAACCGCGTATATCGTGCCCTGTTCCAGGTGGTTGACATTGTCGAGGGGCTGGAATCCGTCGTGGTTTACTCCGAGGAGGGGGCTTACCGTGCACCATGGGGGCATTACGACTTGATGGATGCCCCTCGCTTGCTGGCCTTTGGAGAGAATCCGGTCGACCTGGAGAAGGAGATCGCCGCACATTTTGGGCGGGATCTAACCGGAAGACGTCTATTGCAGCTGGGGGCTGAGATATTCTAGCCGCTGAAGGTGGCCGTCCTTTCGCGCGAACGGACCGGTTTCGGAGCGTATGGATGCCCGGAGATGACGGAGGGACCTACGGCAATCCCGGCGTGCGCGATCATCCAGCCGGGGCAGGATGTCACGGCGAAACTCTTCTAGGTCGCGCACCCGAAGACGTTTCTTGGGATTCACAAATACATCCAGAGCCAGGTCGCGATATGTGAGGGCGACGGGTTGTTTCATAGGATCGAGTTGCGGGGGAAAACAAAGGTCGCAGTACCATCCGAGCAGTTGGGCATGAGCGTCCATCAGTCGAATGACGCTGTACCATAAGTCGGGTGAGAAATACTCGATTACCGGGTTGCCCGCGGTCATGCGGAAGTCACCGAAGTCACCCGTGTGCGTCCACCGGGCCCCGACTACAAGTTGCTCGTCCGTCCAACCGAGAACTCTCCCGGGATAACTGATGCGAACCACTCCCCCGGCGGATGCCTTCCGAACCAGCAAAGGGCTCCCTTCGTCGAGGTGGTGATCCCATGCGAGTGGATCAGGCAAGATTGTAACCCCTTTCTCTCAGACTCAAGATGACAATTGCTAAACAGTATCGGTGATCGGGTTTTCGCCCGTATTGCGCCCGAAGACGTCATGGATCCCGCGGGAGGCTCGGGACAATCCAACCGCTCTTTCGGTTGACAAGAAGGAGGCTCGCGGAGTTGAGGATGGCGAGGAGCGTGACCCCGACGTCGGCGAAGACCGCTGCCCATATGCCGGCCATCCCCAGGGCTCCCAGGGCCAAGAATACAACCTTGAGGGTGAGTGCACCGACTGTATTCTGCACGACCCGTCCGCGCGTCTTGCGCGCGATCGCCAGTGCCGCCGGTAGCCGATCCAGTCGATCATCCATGATCACCATATCGGACACCTCGATCGCGGCGTCGGATCCCAATCCCCCGAGGGCCACACCGACATCAGCCGCGGTCAAGACCGGGGCATCGTTAATCCCGTCCCCGACAAAGAGAACGCCTCCCGGTGATTCGTCCGAAATTTCATCCACGTGGCGCACCTTGTCTTCGGGCAGAAGATTGGCTCGATACTCGTCGATGCCGACCGTCTTGGCGAGGGATCTCGCGGGGGCGGCATCGTCTCCGGTTAGCATGACGATACGATCAATACCCAAATCTCGCAGGGACGATACGACCATCCGGGCCTCGGGCCGTGGCCGTTCTCCCAGCAGAATACTGCCTGCGAGTTGGCCGTCATGCGCGACGAATACCGTGGCGGACTCGGCATCGGGAACCGATATCCCTTCCTCATGCAAAAGGCGACTGTTACCCACCAGGATCCTTCCCATCGGACCTTCGTGAACCACTCCGCGCCCGGGCTTTTCCTTCGAGAATCCTGTGGGGGCGTTGTTCGCATGGGCGGGCACATGTTCTAGGATGGCCCGGGCGATTGGATGTGTCGACTGGTCTTCTGCTTGCACCGCCAGCTTCAGCACGGAGTCCTCGGGGTACTCGGCGGTCCCGGTGATTTCCAAAACCTTCATCTTGCCATCCGTTAACGTGCCCGTCTTGTCCATGACCACTGTACGGACATCCACCAGGGCATCCAGCGTATTGGCCCCCTTCACCAGGAACCCGTTTCTGGAGGAAAGGCCGATGCCGGCGAAGTAGCCCAGGGGAATCGATACGACGAGGGCGCACGGACAGGAAATGACCAGTAACACAAGTGCGCGGTATGCCCAGGTCGCGAAGTCGTGGGCGGGTAGGATGAGCGGAGGAAGGACGGCCAGAGCGATGGCGGCCAGTACGACTGTCGGGGTGTACCATCGGGCGAATCGCGTGAGAAATCGCTCGACGGGAGCGCGGCGACTCGCAGCCTCCGTCACCAGGTGGAGTATTCGAGCCATCGCGGAAGAATCGTGACCACGCGTTACCCGGGCCGTGAGCGTTCCCGACACGTTCACGCTACCCCCGTGAATCTCATCACCCTTCGCCACGGGGCGCGGAATAGATTCGCCCGTCAAAGCAGAGGTGTCGATATCGCTATCACCTTCGATGATTTCACCATCCAGCGGGATACGTTCTCCCGCATAGATGCGGATGTGTTGCCCCGGCTTTACATGTTCCACGGGTATGCTCGCGGCGTTTGCGCCGTCCCATGTTCGTGCAGTCTCGGGCGATAGTTCCATCAGCGAGGTAACCGCCTTGCGGGATCGATCTACCGCGACGGATTGAAGCGTCTCTCCCACGCAGAAGAAGACCATGACCGCGGCTGCCTCCGGGTATTCCCCGAGGCCCAGGGCACCCGCCGTGGCAATAGACATTAAGACGTGTTCGTCGAATACCATGCGATTGCGGATACTGTTGAATGCAGACCGGATCACCGGATATCCGGAAACGATGTAAGCGAGCAGGAACAGCATCGTTCCCCAGTGTGGGGCGAGGTTCAGCACGTATCCGGGTAACCAACCGAAGGCGAATAGGGTGCCCGCGACGCCCACGCGAACGTAATGGTAAAGTCGCCCACGAAGGATGTCGTCGTGTTCACGCCCTGAGCGAGGATCCGGTTTATCCATGGGAACGAGTCGGAGGCTTGGATCGACGCCCTGAACGACCAAGCTGGCACGTTCGATATGCTCCGGGGGGACGTCGATCGTCGCGGCTGCATAGTTTACTGTGACCTCCTCGAGCCCCGGTTCGCGTTGCAGCGCGTTTTGGATTTCCTCAGCGCAAACGGGGCAGTCGAGCCCATCTATGCGAAATCGCATGCGACTCCCTCCATGGTCTTATCCTAGGCAGATTATGCCTCCAATGCAACGCAATTGCTACCATGACGCATCAGCGAATTCCCCCGATGGCGGTTGGATGTTGGATGTTGGAAGCGCATGGTGATGTCGTTCACCCCCATCTTATGGCCTCGGTTGGAGTGCACGATACACACGTTGGCAGGAGCGGTTGCTGGAGACCTTCCATGGGCGATGTAAGGTCCTGTTTGAATCAACCCGCGAGATCACTGGCGTTCCTGTACGAAGATTTACACGCATGTACAAATTAGAATATCAAATTACATTCCATATTGGGGAGGAATGCACTCTGGCACCGAGAACTAGTAGGCCACGCCTCGACAATCGTCGGGGCGCACTTTTTTGGGTAGTGGAAGGATGGTAATTCTTGTCACGAAGTCACTTGGCGATACTTTTGGCACTGTTGCTGGTGGTCGGCCTCGCCGTGGTCGGCTGTCCTGCGGACGACCCGGAGCCGGCCCCGGACGACGATGACCCAGATGTCGTCGATCCGGATCCGGATGACGATGACCCAGATCCAGATCCCGTCGAACCCGAGGACCTGGTGATCGGATACTATAACGAGTTTAATCTCATGGATCCGCACAAGACATCGGCTGCCATGGATGGGCCGCCGCTGTTTGCCCTCTTCGACGGCCTAGTTGACGCGGACGGAACGACCGGTGAGCTGCATCCCAATCTCGCGACGGATTGGTCCGTGTCCGATGATGGACTGGTCTGGACCTTCGAACTCCGAGATGACGTCTACTTCCACGACGGCACGCACTTTGATGCCGACGCGGTGGTGGCCAACTTCGAGCGTATCGTAGACCCCGAAACCGTGTCCGAGGCGGCGCGTTTCGAGATCGGGCCCTTCAAAGAAGCCCGGGCGATCGATGATTACACGGTGGAAATCGAGCACGAGCAGCCTTATGGTCCATTCCTGCGCGGTCTCGCGCACTACTCCGTCATGATGGTGTCGCCCGCGGCAGCCGAGGAGTACGGTGAAGACTTCGGGACGGAAAATCCCGTGGGCACGGGCCCATATGTGTTCGAAGAATGGGTCGGTGGAAGCCACGCGGTTTTCAGCAAAAATCCCGATTACCACGGTGGCCCGGAGTTCACCAGTAATCAAGCATTCTACGAGAGCTTGGAATTCCGCTTCATCGAAGAGGATTCCACCAGGGCAGCGGCCCTCGAGACCGGGGAAGTCGACGTGGCGAGCAACATGGAACCCGCGGACTGGCTCCGTCTGAGAGACCAAGGCTTTGGCGGGCACCGCTATGACCGGCTTGGTTATCCTCCGGTCGGCTTGTTCATCAATGTGGACGGTGAGCCGACGGATGACGTCCGCGTGCGTCGGGCCTTGATCAAGGCCATCGATGAAGAGACAGTCATCGCGGTGGACGGGGAGGGAATTCCCGAGCCATCTGGTGGTGTCGTGTCCCGTCACGCCTGGGAATACAATCCCGACGCTGGAGAGATGTATGACTTCGATCCGGAAACCGCAGAACAGCTTCTCGACGATGCCGGTTGGGAGATGGGTGACGATGGATATCGCGAGCGTGACGGTGAACGCCTAGAAATCGTCTACCTGACGCTTACCGGTGCACGCTCCACCGCGGAGATCGTCGAGCCCATGTTGCGCGACGTCGGTATCGACGTGGAGATTCTGGTGCAGGACAATCCCATGCAGCAGAACACCGCCCAGGACGGGGAACACAACCTCGTGTGGACGCAGTGGGGCGGTACCGATCCGTCTGCACTGGCCGGGAGATACCACTCGGAGAACATCGGTGACGGGTGGAACTTCGCACACTATGACAATCCGGAGCTGGATGAACTCTTCGCAGAGGGAGAACTGGAGACGGATCTGCAGGCGCGCGAGGACATCTACCATGAGATCCAGATGATCCTAATGGAAGATGCCACTATCGTGCCGCTGCATAATGCCGCGATCTTGTGGAACTACCGCGAAGGCATCTCGGGCTGGGAGCCCTGGGATAGTACCGGCTGGTTCGGTTTCTTCATCAACCTCCACGAGTAGAGTAAGTAGAGAGTACCTTTCACCAAGTCACCAAGGCGATCGGAACCCTCGTGGTTCCGATCGCCTTTCCTCATGCTTTGCCAGAATACTTTCAATGCCCCGGACCTGGTACCTCGTTTGCATTGGGTTATCCTCCGAGGAATGATATCTTGATAACGTGTTTGCGGAATGTTGCCGGCATTGCATCATACGCGCGATATCCGCAAACCCTTGAGAGAGGGTGAGTTGGTTGGTCCGAAGAACGCCTTTTACACTGGCCACACGTGCCGTCCCGCGCCTGGCGATCCGACCGGAAAATACCGCTTTCGTAATCCAGGACATGCAACGGTATTTCGCCGATCCGGAACTGGGCCTGGCGCAAACGGCGGCGGCACGCGGAGTCGCCCGGGAATTTCACTCCTACTTCGAGCAATTGGACGTGGCCCGGGACAATATTGATCTGTTGATGGGCGAGGTGAGAGCACGGGGCATGCCCGTCCTGTTTACCCGTTGGGCATACACCGAGCCGAGATACCTTTCCCCGCTTCAGCGAAGCATCGGGGCAGAGATCGGAATGGACGATCCCGAGGCCGAGCTCCTTTATTCCCCCGATGTGGATGCGGGTGACGCCGTGATTAGCAAGACGGGCCTGGGTGCGTTTTCGTCCGATGCCTTCGAGGAGGAGCTCAGAATACGCAAGGTGGAGAATCTCATCCTTGCCGGCGTGGTGACCGAGTTCGGAATTCGCTCGACGGCGCTGGCCGCCATCGATCGCGGCTATCGCGTGATCATCGTCGGGGATGCCTGTGCGGGAATTACCCTCGAGACCCATCGGCACGCCATATCCGAGCTCACCATCGGCACGATGAAGGTGCGTTCAACCGGAGAGATTCTCCGCTATGCCGAGGGTCTGGATCATGAGGATCTGATCCTGGTCTGAATGTCGGGGTTATTGAAGGGATGAAGATGTATGGCAGTAGTGCGTACGGTGCTCGGAGATATTTCCCCGGATAGCCTGGGGAACTGCCAGACCCACGAGCACATCATTTGTGATCAGCGTAAAGCGCCCTTCGCCCAGATCATTGACAGGGCGCGTTCGGTGAAGAAGACCTACATGATACTCACCGACGAGGAGCGGGCGATAGAAGAACTGAAGAAGTACCGCGCGGCCGGTGGTTCGGCGGTCGTTGACGTTACGACGCACGGATGGGGTCGAGATCCGGAGGCGATGGCCCGCATCTCTCGCGCATCGGGTGTACACATCGTGGCCACGGGTGGGTTTTACACCGAGCCCCACATCCCTACCTTCGCCGAAGAACGCTCCATCGGCGAACTGGTGGAATGGATCATCTCTGAGTTCGAGACGGGGATGGACGGAACCGACATCAAGGTTGGTCTGATCAAGTCGGGTATCTATCACGGGCGAATCGAGAATCTCGAGAGAAAGTGCCTGCGGGCGGTGGCCCGGGCGTCTTTGGAAACGGGACTCGCCATCACCACGCATACCAGCGGCGCCAGGAGATACGAAGTACCCGGCGGCAATCTCGGGATGTATCATCTCGAGGTGCTTTTGCAAGAGGGTGTATCCCCTCATCGGCTAATCAACGGGCACGTTGATGAACGTCCCGACATCGGCTTCCTCAGCGAACTTTGCGAGATGGGTTGTTACATCCAGTTTGATGTCATCGGCAAAGAGCATTGGCTGCTCGATGCGACTCGCGTAGACCTGTTGAAGGAACTGATCGCACGCGGTTACCTCGACCACATCCTGATGGGCACAGATCGCTGTCGCCAGCACGAATTGTACGAGGAGCTCGGTGGCAAGGGTTACACCCACCTGCTCGAGACGTTTGTACCCATGATGAAAGAGGGAGGCATCGCGGAAGGGGACATCTGGACCATGCTCTCGGAGAATCCGGTCCGTGCCCTGGGTGTCGAGGCCTGAGGGAGAAGAGCGTGACGTCTCTTGAACATGAACGGGGGTTCGAGTACGATATCGGTACACAACATGTATTCACGCCATGGCAGGCAAAACCATTTGGCGCATGAGGAGTGTTATAAGGTGCCGTTGAGTCAGAAGGCATACGAGATTCTCCGCCGAAGAATCATCACGCGTGAGCTGGAACCCGGGACCGTGTTGAGCGAGCAGCAAGTCGCGCGGTCACTGGAGATGAGCCGCACCCCGGTTCGGGAAGCCCTGGCGCGGCTGCAGAACGAGAAGCTCCTCAAGTATGTACCGCAAAAGGGTGTATCGGTCCGTGAGCTTACCGTCCGTGATTTCGTGGATGTGGCCACCTTGTTCCGCGCGCTTCAGACCTTTTCTGTGACGGAAATGATTCGACTGGAGCGGGAGTTCTGCCCGGATCCCATCATTGCGCTGCACGAAAAGCAAAAGGCGAATGTCGATGATCCCTGGACATGCCTCGAGTTGAATATCGAGATGCATATCGCCATAGCCGGACTCCTCGGTAACGAGTGTATTACGGGAGTTGCCCGGAACATGGCCGACCTGGTTCGGTTGGCCGGTTACGTCTCATCTCGCACCGATTTCTCCAGGGCCTTTGCCGAGGTGTTTGAGGAACACGACGCGATCATCGAAGCGCTGGTCTCTCGGGATCTCGATGGATTTAAGGAAGCGGCCCTCCGTCATGACGAGGGTGCCTTGCGGCGCATGACAGCGCTCTGATCGCACGCGCGCATCGTGGAGCAGGGAAGGCCCTGGTCATGATCGCGCGCGACCGTTTCGCAATCGTGGGAGGCGTTTGACCGTGACAGTGTTGTTGACCGGTGCGGCGGGCTTTGTTGGATTGAACCTGGTAAAGAAGTTGGCCCAAAGCGGCGTACGTGTGTTGGGTTTGTATCGCGCACCGTTTGAAGAGTTCGTACCCTGGTTTCTGGGTGATGCCTGGGTATCGAACAACGTGGAGTTTCTCGAAGGCGACATCACATCGAAGCACACGCTTACGGAACTGTCCCATTATCGCCTTAGCGGGATAATCCACGCTGCAGTGATTACGCCCTCCCCGGCAGATGAGCGCGCCGATCCTACGCGAATCGCGGAGGTGAACTTCGGAGGAACCCTAAGCCTACTCCAACTGGCCGTTGGGATGGGCGTTGATCGGTTTCTCTACGTGAGCTCGTCCGGCGTGTATGGGAACACGGGAGATGATGTGACACCGGTTCACGAAGCCCGTCCGGTACAACCGTACGGCCTCTATGGAATTACCAAGGTGGCGAGCGAGGGGATCGTGAATCGCTTCGGCGAGATGTACGAATTGTCGACAGTCTCGGCGAGGATCGGTGCTCCCTACGGGCCCGGTGAAAGGCCCACGGGATCGAGAACGATCATGAGCCCGATTCTCGAGATGACATCGGCTGCGATAGGCCGCCGCGGGCTTACCCTGAAGAACGCACACATCGCCAGGGACTGGACCCATATATCCGATACCTGTGATGGTCTGCTGGCGCTCTATGATACGCGACCGCTTGCCCAACATGTTTACAACGTGTCCCGCGGGCGATCGTGGACCCTGGAACAGGTAGGCGATGTGCTCGTGGACATCTGCCCGGATGCGCGATTCTCGATCGCCGAAGAAGGTGAGGATGGGGATACCGGGATGAGTATCGCGAATCGGCGCGGCCCGCTGAGCATCGAAGCACTGACCGCCGAAACCGGGTTTTCCCCTTCGATTGATATTGCCGCAGGGCTGCAGGATTACGCCCGGTGGTTCAAGAAGTATCGGCAGTGGCTAAAGAGATAGCCACCCGATCAGACACCACCCCAGTCTTGGGGTCGGCCCGTGATCGGGCACCCATGTGTCCGACACTCAATTGATTCATCGAAAGGAGTCGTGATTGTCTTGGCTAAGCGCGAAGTTGTCAATCTCCCCGGAGGTGGCGGAAACCTACCATTGTCCCCTGGCATCAAGTTCGGAAACCTTTTCTATACATCCGGACAGGTTGGCGTAGACCGCGAGAGCGGAACGACGCCGGATTGCCCTGCCGAACAGACGCGCAACTGCCTCAAGAACCTCGGCAAGATCCTGGATGCCGCGGGACTGGGGTTCGAAAACGTCATCAAGGCCAACGTATACTTGACGGATCCGGCCTATTTCCCGAAGATGAACGAAGCCTATGTGGAATTCTTCCCCGAGGATCCGCCGGCGCGTACCACCGCGGGTACGAGTGGCCTGGCGCGGCCCGAGTTCAAGGTTGAGATCGAGCTCATCGCCGGTTTCGAAGAGTAGAGAGGGAATCGATTGAGTCACATAACAGATCAATACCTCGAAAACCACTTCGATTCCCACCTGGATAGAATCCGAGAGTTCGTGGCGCAACCCACGATCAGCACCCAGGACATAGGTATCCTTGATGGTGCATGGATGTTACGCCGTTATCTCAAGGAAGCCGGTTTTCCCGAGGTTGAGTTGGTCGACACGCCCGGGTACCCGGGCGTGTGGGCCAGTATCGATGTCGGTGCCCCAAAGACGATAGCGAGCTACGGTTTCTACGACTCTCGCCCGGTGGGTGACCGCCCGTGGACGTACCGTCCATTCTCCGCGGCGCTTGTTGCGCACCCCGAGCATGGGCGCGTGATCATTGGACGGGGTGCCAGTTCGCCGAAGGGCCCCCTGGTCTCGTGGATCAATGCCCTCGAGGCCATGATCAAGACCGGTTCTCTTCCCGTCAACGTCATGTTGCTGTTCGAGGGAGAAGAGATCAAGGGCAGCCCACACTATCCAGCCATGTTCGAGGCGTATCGGGAACGACTCGCGACCGCAGATGCGGCCTTCACCGGTGGCATGACACAGGCGGGGTCCGGTGCGGTATCCGTTAATCTCGGTTTCCGCGGTTTCCTCGTGCTGGAGCTGCGAGTGAGTGGTGCTCGCTGGGGACGTGGCCCCAACCAGAAGCCGCTTCACAGCTCGCTAAAGAACGTGGTAGACAGCCCACCGAGTCGGCTTGCCAATGTATTGGCTTCGTTGACGGATGCGCAGGGTGCGCCACGGCTGGAAGGGATTGATGATCCCATCCTGCCGCCTAGTGCCGAGGATTTGAGCCTGATCGATGATCTCCTCGGCCGATTCGGCGAAGGTGGAGTTGCTGGTGCCGTGGGCCTCGGTTCCATTCCCGCTCTCGGTGATCTGACCGGTCGCGAACTGCTCATGTCCTATCTTTACAGTCCGAGCGTGAACATAAACGGATTGTACTCTGGGTACACGGGGCCGGGCACCGAGGTATTTACCGTGCCCGAGGTGGCTACGGCGCGAATGGATCTGCGTTTGCCGCCCGGCCTCACTTGCGAGCACACGCTGAAATGCCTGCGTGAACACCTTGATGATCATGGCTTCGAGGACGTCGAAATCGAAGTACTGGCCGACCACGATTGGAGCCGAACTCCCGTGGATAGCGAGATCGTGAGAGCCGTGGTTGATTCATACCGCGCCCGCGACCTCGATCCCACGATCTGGCCCTACAAGGGTGGTGGTGGGCCCTGGTCATTGTACCGTAGTGAACTTGGGATGCCACTGATGAATGGAGCGGGGCTCGGCGGTGGTGGCTTGCGCGATGCCGGAGACGAGTATCTCATCGTGGACGGCAACGAGAAGGTCGCTGGGATCGTGGAGTCGCAGAAGTCGCAGATCGACATTGTCGAACGATTTGCCAACATGTAGTTAACCCGTGCCCCGGCTTTCCGCCGGGGCCCTCTGTCACTTTGTAGGCAAAGGAAAGGTGAACCGCAAATTGAGCCAGGAAATTGCTCGTTATGATGCAGAATTATTGTTCGATTTCGGTAAGCGGCTGCTGCAGGCGATGGGAGCCAACGCGGAGGAAGCGTGGCTCGTAAGCGATGCTCTATTGCATGGTTCCCTCCACGGTCACCCGGGCCAGGGGCAAGGATACAATAAACTGCCACGGATGTGGCAGCGCGTTCAGGCCAGCACGATTCGACCCGGCGCTCATACGGAACAAGTGACATCGGGACCCGGCTGGGCAATGATCGACGCACAGGGTGCATTTGGAATCGTCGCCGCGGCTCGTGCCATGGACCAGGCGATTGTGCTGGCGGAGGAGGTGGGTGTGGGTTCTGTCTTCGTTCGCGGGAGCAACCACCTAGGTGCATCTGGATATCACGCGCTTCGGGCGGCCAACCGAGAGATGATCGGTCTTTGCATGACCAATGCCGGGGCAGAGATGGCACCCTGGGGCGGAATCACCCCTGTTCTCGGCACCAACCCCTGGGGCATCGCGGTGCCCTCGACCGGGGAATTCCCGCTCTTGCTTGACATCGCCCTCACGCAGTCGGGAAAGGGCATGGTGCGGTGGAATCAGCAGGCGGGACTGCCCATTCCGAAAAACTGGGCATATGCTCCCGATGGCAGCGAGACCGATGATCCCGAGCTGGCGATGAAGGGCCCCCTGGTACCGATGGGTGAACACAAGGGTGTGGGGCTTTCTTTCATGACCGATGTGCTGACGGGCGTATTGACCGGAGCGGCCTACGGAAAGGACACCTACGCAGATCCGGCGTACCAGAATGTCGGACACTTCATGATGGCGATCGATCCCGATCGATTCGTGGGTCGAGAAGCGTTCTATAGGCGGCTCGAGGATTTATGTGCACAGGTGAAGTCTTCGGAGACCAAGGCCGGGGTGGAAGAGGTGTTTTTGCCCGGAGAGCTGGACTATCGCAATCGAACCGAGCGCCTGCGCAACGGTGTTCCGGTGACCGGCGAAATGCGCGAGGATCTTCTGGCGCTAGCGGAGGAACTCGAAGTCCATTGCCCGTGGTAGCCAACGCTTGAGGAACAAAAGTCGCGAGGAGGCGATGAGAGATGCTCGAGGGAATCTTTGCCCCGATACCTACACCGTTTTCCGAGCAAGGTGAAATCGATTATAGTCGCCTGGAGGAAAACCTGCATAAGTGGGCCGGCACGATGCTGTCCGGCATTGTAGTTCTCGGTTCCAATGGTGAGTTCGTTTACCTCAGTGAACGCGAAAAGGTCGAGCTCGTCGCGTTTTGTCGCCGGAACTTCCCCGGGGATCGAGCCGTCGTGGCCGGAACCGGGTGCGAAACCACGCGGGCCACCGTCGAGCTCACAGCCCGCTCGGCTGAATCGGGTTGTGAGGCGGCTCTCGTCCTGACTCCTCACTATTTCAAGGGTGCCATGAAGCCGGACGTCCTGAAGCGCTTCTTCTTCGACGTGGCAGATGCGGCCGAAATCCCCATTATGCTTTACAATATGCCCGGAAATACGGGGTTGAATATGTCCTCGTCTCTCGTCACCGAATTGTCCGAACACCCGAATATCGTTGGAATCAAAGATAGTGGCGGCAACATCGTGCAGATCAGCGAGATTATCGCCAACACCCCCGATGACTTCTCGGTTTTCGCGGGATCGGGGAGTTTCCTCCTGCCGGCACTGGTGATGGGGGCCGCGGGGGGAACCCTGGCCGTTGCGAATATCATGGCGGATCAGTGTGCAGCGGTACAGTCCTCTTTGGCCGCCGGTGACCTCGAGACGGCTGTCGCCCGGCAGCGGAACATACTGGCCCCCAACGCGGCGGTCACCGGTGGGTTTGGAATCCCCGGTCTAAAGGCTGCCATGGATATGCTCGGATATTTCGGAGGGCCACCGCGCAAGCCTTTGTTGCCCCTACCGGAGGAGGACAAGGCACGGCTTCGCGATGTTCTGATTGCAGCAGGCCTTTTGCCGTCGGCATGATGTCGCGCGGCTTACCGTTGGAGTGTCGCAAATGGAGGAGGGAATGGATATGGCGAAACCATGGCATGACCGCTATGTGGAAGTGGATGGCATCGACACCCATTACCTAGAGGCGGGTGAGGGTGAGACCCTGCTTTTGATCCACGGCGGCGGGGTCGCATCCTGTGCCGAGGTGAACTATGGGGCCGTCATGGAACCGTTGAGTAAGCACTTTCGCGTTATCGCCATCGATAACGTGGGATATGGCCTGACCCCTGGAAGGGCCCCGGAGCATTTTGCTGCCGAAGCACAGGGTCAGCATATCATCAAGTTCATGGAGGCGCTGGATCTCAACGCACACGTAGGTGGAAACTCCCACGGCGGCTGGCTGTGCCAATACGTCGCACACGAGGCTCGTGATCGCGTGCGTCGACTCATCGTGATCAATAGCCTAAATGGGACGCAACGCATACCACCGGAACCTGAGGGCCTCAAGTATATCCTTGGTCCCAAAGGACACAGTCATGAAGAGCCGGATCGCGAGCGTATCCGCGAAGGAATGCAGAAGTTCTTCATCGATCAGTCGTTGGTCACCGACGAGCGGGTGGATCTGCATTACGAGATCTCTCTGAGGAATCGGGATTTCGCATTGGAACGTGCGAAGGCGCGAAGCGCGAGTGTCGATGCTCTCAACGAGGATCTCAGTTACCGCGGTGCACACATCTCGGAGTGGGCCTGTAAACTGGACATGCCGGTATTGATGACCTGGAGTCGAGAAAACCGCGGCTCCACACCGGAGGATGCCATGCCGTTTTACAATCGTATCGACGACGTGGAAATGCACATCTTCCCTAACGCCGGGCATCACGTCATGACCGAGCATCCCGATCGCTGGTCTTCGGTCGTCACGGACTTCCTCAAATCACCTAGGTGATTCTCGTCAGTCGTAACGCGTGATAAGGAAAGGGAGGAATGAGAGATGACTTTTGACTTGCTGGTCAGCAATGGATCCCTCGTGTCGCCGGATGGGATACGGGAGGCCGACGTACTGGTGCGTGACGGAAAGGTCGCCGCAATCGTCGCGCCCGGCACTGCCGAGGGATTCGAAGTTCGGGAAACAGTGGATGCCGCGGGGATGATGATCCTTCCCGGCATGGTGGATCTGCATGTACACATCGGAGAGCCGGGGAAAGAACAGAAAGAAGACATAATCACCGGTACCAAGGCCGCGGCCGCGGGAGGCGTCACGACCCCGGTAATTATGCCCAATTGTGTGCCCCCGGTGAATTCGGCAGAACGACTGCAGGCTCGGGCAGAGCTCTTCGAGAGCAAGTCCTTTATCGATTTTGCCCTCCTAGGTGGAGCCGGTGGAGAATCGGTAGACCAGATCGCCGAGCAGGCAGACGCAGGTGCCGTCGGATACAAGAGCTACGTGGGCAGCTACCGCGAGGAGCGCAAAGGCCTCATTTGCCAGGGCACCGGCGATATCTACCGGGTTCTCGAAAAATCCGCCGAGGTCGATCGCTTCATCGGCTACCACTGCGAGGACCGGGATACGTCTACCCTGTTGCGGAATCGAATGATCGAGGCCGGCCGGGTGGACTTTAGGGCCTACCACGAGAGTCGTCCGGAGTTCACCGAGAGCCTTGCGACGGTGCCGCTTCTGGAAATCGCCAGGGAAACCGGCGGGCGACTCTACCTGGTGCACATGTCGTCCCCGTGGGCGCTGGATATTGCAGACCTCTATCGGGAGAACGGTACAGATGTGACCATCGAAACATGCCCGCACTATCTCACCTTCAATGACGAGGACACCGCGCGCCTGGGACCGTATGCGCAGGTCGCACCTCCTCTTCGGTCGCCCGAAACCATGGAGTGCATGTGGGATCTCGTCAACGACGGAACGATTGATATCATCGGAACCGACCACGCCCCGGGGATTCCCGAAGAGAAGGAGAGGGGCAAGAAGAATATCTTCGAGGGTGGTGGCGGCTTGCCGGCCATGGAAACCGTCTGGCCGACGCTGCTGGGCGAGGTGAGCCGGAAGAAGACGACGCTGGAAAACCTGGTATGGCTCATGTGCGAGCACCCCGCCCGTGTCGCGGATATCTTCCCGAGAAAGGGTAGCCTCCTGCCGGGTGCAGACGCCGACATGGTGCTCGTGGACCTCGAAGAAACCTATACCCTTGCGGCCGAGGATATGTACACAAAGAACCAGGACTCGGCGAAGATCTTCGATGGTATGAAGGTGCAAGGTCGGGTCAAGCGCGTGTATCAACGCGGACAGCTACTCGCCCGTGATGGAAGGCTAGTCATCGATCAGCCAATCGGGGCGCAGTGGATTCGTCCGTAGGAACGATGGGTATACCCGCCGGGTGTCCGCGAGCACACGGATACCCGGCGGTTTTTGCGGAAAGGGAGCGATACTCTTGAGTTACTTGCCACTAGAAGGACAGGTAGGATTCGTCACTGGAGCGGGCCGCGGGTTGGGTCGAGGCGGCGCCATCATGATGGGTAAATTTGGTGCAAAGGTTGCCCTGGTGGCGCGCACGGAAAGCGAGCTCCAGCAGACACGAGAGTTGGTTGAAGCAGAGGGTGGTACCGCGTTGGTGTTGCCCGTCGATCTTCGTGATGAGAAGGCCATTATCTCCGCCCTCGAAGAGACGGAGAGGGAGCTCGGACCGATTACCGCACTGGTCAATAACGCCGCGGTACTGGATCTGATTCCATTTGAAGAAACCGATCCCGACATCTGGTATCGTGCCTTCGATGTCAATATCCACTCCGCGTATCATGCGATCCGGTACGTGTATCCCAAGATGGTGGAGGCCGGTGGTGGGAGCATCCATAATGTCTCCTCCGCCGCTGGATTCAAGGGCTTCATTAATGAAAGCGCCTACTGCACCACAAAGTTTGCCCTCGAGGGCCTCAGTAAGGCACTGGCTCTGGAGGCAATGGCGCACAACATCCTGGTGACGATGTCTTCGCCGGGAATCCGTACGAAACCGACCTCCGTAACCATGGAGGACCTCGATGATCTATCCGACGATCAACGAGAGCAGTGGGCGGATCCCATCGTGATGGGGGAGGCATTCGCATATCTCGCGTATGCGCGCGATCAGCGCCTGGCCGGGCGCCGATATGATCTCTACCGGGTTTCCGAGATGGTCCGCAAGTCCGGAGATCTCGAGCTCGACGTGGCAGAGGTCATCATGCATTCGCGCGAATAGATTGGGCCGGAACGGACCGACGTAATGATGGGGGTGTAGAGTATTGGAGTACCTTCTTCGCGTGGGTAACTTGATCGACGGTCGCGGACCCGAGCAGGGACCACGTGTCGTGGCCGTAAAGGATGGAAGAATCGCGTTCGTCGCCAAGCCGGATGAGGTGTCCGACGACCGCCCATTGCTTGATGCATCCACCTACACGCTTATACCGGGCTTGATCGATTGCCATGTTCACGTTCGCACCAACGGCGAAGTCGACCGCAGGCTACAACCCCTGACGGACATCCCGGGGGAATCCACACTGCGTGGGTTGAAGAATGCGCAGGCCGATCTTCGGTCCGGGTTCACGACGTTGCGTGACTGCGGCGGGATGGAAGCGCTGGCCCTGCGCAACGCGGTGAACAGCGGAGATGTACTATCCCCGAGGATCTTCGCGGCCGGTTACGGGATCACGGCGACCGCGGGACACATGGATCAAGATCGCTATGTGGGTGCCAGGGTGCACGATAATCCTGGCGTTGCGGATTCGCCCACCGAGGTCCGCCGGGTAGCGCGTAGCCTCCTCAAGCTGGGCGTAGATCTTATCAAGACCAATGCTACGGGCGGCTCGTTCGGCAACGGACATAGGCCCAATCCAGGTGCCCAGCAGATGGCGGGGGAAGAGCTGGCGGCTGCGGTGGACGTAGCGCGCATGGCTGGTAAACGTGTCGCCTCCCATGCCATGGGTGAAGCGGGCATCCGAGCCGCGGTGAACGCGGGTGTCGACTCGATCGAGCACGGTTTCTGGCTGACCCCCGACGTGGCGGAGCAAATGGCCGATCAGGGGGCCTTCCTGGTTCCCACGATGGCGACCCTATTTCGGAATACGACGCGCGGTTTCGCGGGGCCGGGGATGTCCGATGAGGTCAAGGAGCAGTTGCGCCAACGCGCCATTTGGGTGCGGGAGCGCTTGTTCGAGAGCATAGAATATGCGCGCAATGCGGGTGTGAAGATCGTCGCGGGTAGTGACATGGGAGGCGGTCCCTACCTCTATCATGGCGAGTGTGCCACGGAATTATCCCAGCTCGTCGAGGCGGGACTGACCCCGATGGACGCCATACGTGCCGCCACGTCGAGGGCCGCTGAGCTCCTCGACCGGGAAGATGAGCTCGGAAGTATCGCGGAGGGTTACCGGGCCGACCTTGTGCTCGTAGAAGGAGATCCCGGCCGGGATATCTCCTTACTCGAAGAAGGCAGAGGTGTCCGGGGTGTAGTGCTCGACGGATGTCCCGTCGCCCTCACGGGCGCCCTTGACGCCCAGGGTCAGCGCGCGTTTGGGGACCTGTGGGGCCGGGTACAGTGGATTGTAGGTTGCTAATGCCCTATCTGGAGATATTCTCTTATTTCTGGAGTATGGGGCCGAAATGATCGCCGAATGAGCCCAAGATCCACCTTGCGCAGGGTGATGATTTCGGCGAAAATGGGCATCAGCGCAATCTTGGCCAAGAACTTGGAGGAGGGGGGATCCCCGAGAAGACATCGAAAAGAGGAGGATTTTTCTTTTCCACGTCGTAGTATACAAGAGGTATACTCAGTGTCTTGCGTACTGTCTCTGCGTACTGTCTCTGGGATTCCAAAGTCGACTATCGGGACAAGAATTTGTGGATGCTTGGATTTAAAAAGGAGGAATGCCGACAGATGAATTATCGATCTATCCTGGGTAGGGGATTCTGGCTTCTCGCACTTCTCATGGTGCTTGCCATGGCCGTTTCGGTTGCCGGTTGTGGTGGCGCAACCGACGAGCCTGTAGATGACCCGGCGGAGCCTGCAGATGACCCGGCTGACGATGACGATGACGATGACGTTGATGAGCCCGCGGACGATGGTCCGAAAGAATTGACCATTGGATACTACCGCGAGTTCACCATCTTGGACCCGCACATGAGCTCCGCAGGGCTGGATAGCCTCGCGCTTCGTGCCGTTTTTGATCGCCTCGTCGAGGTAAACTCCACCGAGGATGGCGAGATCCATCCTGCACTCGCGACCGACTGGGAAGTCTCCGAGGACGGCACCGTAACCACTTTCAACCTGCGTGATGATGTCACCTTCCACGATGGCACTCCGTTCAACGCCGAGGCCGTCAAGTTTAACTTCGACCGCATCATGGATCCCGAGACCGCGTCCCAGAGCGCCGTGTTCGGCATGGGTCCGTATGTCGAGACCCGTGTTGTGGACGAGTTCACGGTGGAAGTCGAAC
>PUNF01000012.1 GCA_003552525.1 Clostridia bacterium
CGCCCGCCGAGACACCGATGAGCCCATGGAAACCCGCAGGACCTTTGAAGTGTTCGCGCCGATCATGGGTGTGCTGCACGATGGCGGGGGGAATCACCGGGCTTTTCGAATGGAAGATGATCGTCTGGATGCCATGGCCACATCGGTGGGGCGCCTCCTCGGTTTCGTGGGTACCGGAGACCTCGCCCGCGCAGAACCGGAAGACGTGCTCGCCGGTCGCTTACTCCGCTTCCAGGGCCAAGCCCGGTCGATCAGTCTCTTCCTGGCGGGAGAAATCCCGCTGGACCTGTTGCTCGGCGATCTGGGATCTAGCGTTCGCCCCTCGGATGCCGGCGTCGACCGGATCTTCGCGATTTACGAAGAAGACGAGGAGCGTATCACGATCTATCTCGGGGGCGAAGAGACCTGGTTCGAGGCCTCTTGGCCGCTGGTGCCCGGGCTCAGGGACGAGCCCTCTCGGGAGGGCTTTCCGGGAGCAGGGTCCGATGCCTTTGGTGGTGCGGCGTCCGCGGCCTGGTCACTGGCGCACACCATCGAGGAGGGCCCTGGACCCGGCGATGGCGAGGCCCGCGTACTGCTGACTTCATGGCGGGATTACACGGTTCGCCCCCTCGCGAGCATTCCGGAGATGGATGTCACCGTGGATATGGTCACGGCGAGACCGATGACCTTTTCTCCGTCCGCCTTTTTCCCGGATTTTGATCGCGCACGGTCCTACACGGATGACGACGGCACGCGCAATTTCACCGATGGGACGCGCACGCTTCGCTTGGACCCCGACGGCTTCGCACATTATAGCGCGGTCAGGGAGGACCAAGCCGAGCCGACGACACTGGATACCCCCGAAGACGCCCTGGAGGAGGCGCGGCAGTTCTTGGGTACTGTGATGCCGCCTGCAGCGGCCCCCTTGATACTTGTCGGGATCGAATCCCTGCATGCCCGTGGGACACTCGATCTCCAGGAGGGAAGTCCGGAGGCCTCCGCATTTCGTCTCCGTTTCGCCGAAAGGCACGGGGACCTGCTGATTGACCACGGTGGGCACCGGCTCGAGGTGGTCGTCGACGCGCGCGGGGTACGGTCCGCGGTGTTGGCGGCGTACGATACTGGCCGCACCATCCAGCGGCTCCGGGGGATTACGCCCCTGAGCGCCCTCGAGAGAGCCCTGGATCACATTTACGGGGACGAGCGAACCGCGGAACCCGCGGTCCATCGCATCGACCGCGTGCGTTATCCCGCGGAGCCCCTCAACGATGATCGGGTAGTCCGCACGGCATGGTCCTTGCGGATCGGCACGCATTCCCCGGTTCTCGTGGACGCTACCAATGGACGGATTGTCTCGTTTGAGCAGTAGCACTGCAAAGGGAGGTTCGCATGAATTGGTCCCGGGCCAAGTCCATCCTAATCCTGCTGTTTCTCGTGGGGAATATCATCCTCGGTTACCAGCTGTGGACCGATCGACGGGGTGTAAACGCCGTGGGATACGTGATCGGGGGAGACTTCGACGTAACCCTCGAGGACCGACTGGATGAACACGGTATCGCGTTGGAGACCGCGGTACCCGAGTCGACGCCAAGGATGTACAGTCTGCGCCTGGCCCCGGCCTCCATCGATCTCGACTCCATGCGCAGCGCACTCTTTGGTGACGCCGAGGTCACGGCCATCCCCGCCGAGGGATCGGTAGCAGGATACCAGGCGGATACCGGGGTGCTGGTTCGGGGAGGACCCGGGGCGGTCCGGTATCGCAGTCATGAAGAGGAACCGGTGGGGCCACTGGACCAGGCGCGTGCCCGTGATACGGTGGATTCGTTCCTTGAGCCACCGGCCCTGCGCCCCGCAAACATGGTATATGACTACACGCGATTCGCGCCGGATGGCGACCGCGCCCACGTGTATTACCGCCAAGAATACGAGGAGTACCCGATATTCGGTGGTGGCGGGATGGTCATCGTGACCGAGTTGGGCGTCGAAGAGTATCAGCACATTTGGTTCGATGTACGCGGACCGGTCGGAACACTACAGCAGATTCTCCCGGCGGAACGGGCAATCACGGTCAACCTACCCCGCGTGGCGGACCTGGGTGGGGAGGAGGCACTCGTCGAGATTCTCCTGGGGTATTATGCAGGCATGGCGGATGCCCCGGAATGGGAAGTGCATCCCGTCTGGCGATTGCGTTTTGAAGATGGTACGGTAATAATCGTGAATGCACTAACGGGAGCGGTCAAATGGCCGCTTTAGCAAGTCATTGCGATCGCATACCCCCAGTGTGTTTTCGTCCAGCAGGGAATCGAGGCGTGCGTGGGGAAAGGTAACATAGGAAACATCTGCACGCACAGAATTCGCAAATGGCCCCGGATTCCGGGAATTGAACGGCACGAAACCCGAGCGTAGGGAGAGAAGGCCTTGGCCGAACTATTGATTCGCGGGGATAATCCCCTAAACGGGGACCTCGTCATCGGTGGGCGGAAGAATTCCGCGGTCGCCGTGGTTCCCGCAGCCATTCTAGCTGCCGGAAATAGCACCCTGGAGAACCTTCCCGCCATCGGCGATGTAAAAACATACACGGAAATTTTGGCACGGCTCGGCGCGAAGGTGGAGGGGCCCCATGAGGGGACGCTTCACATTGACGCCACGCGTTTGCGACCCGAGGGAGCGCCCATGGGCATGGTCAAGCGCATTCGTGCCTCCTATTATCTTCTCGGGGCGCTGTTGGGCCGGTTTCGTTACGCCCGGGTGGGGTTGCCGGGTGGCTGCGACATCGGGCAGCGGCCGATCGATCAGCACCTCAAGGGCTTTCGCGCCCTCGGTGCCGAGGTCACGATCGATCACGGCGAAGTGGTCGCACAGGCGGACGCTTTGATCGGTACCCATATCTACCTGGATATCGCCAGCGTGGGGGCGACGATCAACATCATGCTGGCGGCCGTTTTGGCGAAGGGTACCACGGTGCTCGAAAATTGCGCGAAAGAACCCCATATTGTCGACGTCGCGAGCTTTTTGAATGCCATGGGCGCCCGCGTAGTGGGCGCAGGCACCGATACGATCAAGATTCATGGTGTCGAGGAACTGGGTCCGGCGACACACGCGATCATTCCCGACGAAATCGAGGCGGCAACCTATGCCATCGCGGCCGCGGCCACCCGGGGGGACGTGACCCTGGTGAACGTGGTTCCCAAGCACCTGGATTCGGTCTCGGCAAAGCTTCGCGAGGCGGGCATCATCGTCGAAGAGAACGGTGACTGGATACGGATTATCGCCCCCGATCGACCGAATGCCATTGCCGTGAAGACCCTGCCTTACCCGGGCTTCCCCACCGATGCCATGCCACCCATGATGACGCTACTGACCCTTGCTTCGGGTACCAGCGTGATCAGCGAGGGCGTGTACGAATCGCGCTTCAAGCATGTGGATGAGCTGCAGCGCATGGGTACCAACATCCGCGTCGAGGGACGCTCTGCGGTCATCGAGGGGGTCGAGTGCCTCCACGGCGCACCGGTGCAGGCTACCAATTTGCGCGCCGGCGCCAGCCTTGTCATCGCCGGGCTGGCGGCCCAGGGCGAGACCTGCGTGGGTGGAGTCGAGCACGTGGAACGGGGTTACGAGCATCTCGAGCGGAAGTTGCGATCCATCGGAGCGCGCATCGACCGTAGGGCGTCCGAGGCGTCGGACGCGAATGCCGAGGGAGGCGATGCGCGTCGCGTCGTGAATCTCGGACGTGATTAGGGTCCTCGGTTAACAGCATCTTAAAATACTCGCGCTATCTTTGGAACGTGACCACGGCAACGGACGCACCGCGAATCTGCCGTGGTCGAAGGAGGATGCTGCGTGCAGGATCATTACGGGAACTACCGCCCACCCGAAAGATACCGCGCTTCGTATTTCCTGGTGGCCATGGTCGGGGCCATCATCGGAGCGCTTCTCATTGTCGCCCTTATCCCCCAACTGGTGCCTTACATGCAGGAGCTGGATGTGCTACCGACCGTGGAGCGCACCGAGGCGCCCTCGCCGACGCCAGAAGAAGAACCTTCTGCCGCCGCCGTCCCGGATCCGACTCCGGCCCCACCGGCGGTCACCTCCGATTTCGAAGAGGTGGTGAAGTCCGTTGCGCGCGAAAGCGAACCGTCTGTCGTTACAGTGGTGAACGTGCGCGAGGTGCGTGACATGTGGGGCCGGGTGTTCGAGCAAGACGGGCAGGGAAGTGGTGTGGTCATCGATGACGATGGCCATATTGTAACCAACTACCATGTCATCGAGGACGCCCGGGAGATCGTGGTGGAAGCCCACGATGGAAGAACGTTGGAGGCCACCCTAGTGGGTGAAGATGCCCCCACAGATCTCGCCGTTTTGAAAGTGGACCCCGAAGGGTTGGAACCCCTGGAGTTCGCTGATTCCGACGCCGTCGAAGTCGGACAGCTGGCGATCGCCATCGGCAATCCATTGGGCCGTGAGTTTGCACGTTCCGTGACCGTCGGTGTCGTCTCGGGTGTCCGCGCCACGATGTATGGTCAGGCGGCACATCAGCGCGTATTCCAACTTATCCAAACAGATGCGAGTATCAACCCGGGCAACAGCGGCGGGGCGCTGCTGGATTCCGATGCCCGAATTGTCGGGATCAACACGCTGAAGTTTGCCAGCGCTGAGGTTGAGGGTATGGGTTTTGCCATCCCCAGCAACACGGTGGCTCGTATCACGGATCAGCTCATCCGGGATGGTGAGGTTGTACGCGCGTGGATGGGGGTTACCGTTGCCGAAATTGATGAAGCCGCACAACGTGGGATCGATGTTCCGGATAGGGGCGTATTTGTCCAACAGGTCGCATCACCCAGCCCCGCCGCCTCCGCCGGGATGCGACAGGGAGATGTAATCATCAGTGCCGGGGGAAAGCACATGGACTACGTGATCGATCTCCTGATGTTCCTCGAGGAAAGCCGACCAGACCAGGAGGTCGAGTTCGAGGTCATCCGCGATGGAGAGACCCGGGTCAAACAAGTGCAGTTGACCACGATGCCGCGATGATGCGCCATAGTATCGTGATAATGGGCCGGCTCCGCCGGCCCTTTTTTCGCGAAGGCGCCGAGGAGTATTGTAAACGCCTCCAGGCGTACGGGCGCGTGCAGTTGGTCGAGGTCCCCGAGGCGAAGCAAGCCCGATCCGCCGATGATCCGCAGGCGGTGAGGGAATCCGAGGCCGAAGCGATCCTTGGTGCAGCGGAACAGCGGGGCGTGGGATATTGGATTGCACTCGATGAAGCGGGGAGGATGGCGACCTCGGAGGGGCTGGCCCGGTTCCTGGAGAAAAGGGCCGTTGGGGGTGACTCACATCTCATTTGGCTGATCGGTGGGGCCTTTGGTCTCTCGGAAGAGGTAAAGCAACGGTGCAATCTGGCGCTGTCGTTGTCCCGTATGACCTTCCCCCACGAGATGGTCCCGATGATTCTTCTCGAACAGTTGTATCGCGCCCACCGCATCATGCGGGGAGAGCCATACCACCACTAATGCAAGGGCGCGCGAAGGGAGATGGACATGTTGCATGGGTTACTCAAAGGGAGGAAGGGTCTGATCCTGGGGGTGGCCAATGCGCACAGTATCGCCTGGGCTGTTGCCCGAAATTGCGCGGTCGCCGGAGCAGATCTCGCGATTACCTACCAGGGAGAGCGTTTCGCGTCGAAGGTAGAGAAACTGGTCGAGGGTGAGGGCATACAGGCGACCCTGTACCCGTGCGACGCCACGGAGCAGGATAGTGTGCGTCAGATGTTCCAAGGGGTGGAGCGCGACCTGGGCCGGTTGGATTTCGTTTTGCATGCGTGGGCCTTTGCGCCGCGGACGGCCCTGAAGGCAGATTACCTCGATACCTCGTGGGATGACTATGCACTGGCGCAGCGGGTGAGTGCGCACTCGCTGGTTCATATCGCCCGCGAAGCCAAGCCGATGATGGCTGGGGGAGGGAGTATCGTCGCCCTCAGCTATTTGGGCTCGGAGCGGGTCGTTCCGGGTTACAACGTGATGGGTGTGGCGAAGGCGTCCCTGGAGGCTTCCGTTCGTTACCTGGCCCATGACCTCGGTCGGGAGAATATTCGCGTGAACGCCGTGTCACCGGGCCCCATTAGCACCCTGTCGGCACGCGGGGTCTCCGGTTTCACCGAGATGCTCGAGCAACACCGATCGGTTGCACCCCTGGGTCGCAACGTGGAAGCCGATGAAGTGGGGGGCGCGGCGGTATTCCTCTTCTCCGATCTTTCGTCGGGAATTACCGGAGAAGTGTTGTATGTGGATGCGGGATACCACATGATGGGTGTGTAGTGTCTTTGGGTGGAGGAGGAAACGCACTTGACCATTGGCATGACGCTGTCGTTCTTCGGCGGACTCGGGATGCTTCTCTTCGGCATTCGCCTGATGAGCGAAGGCTTACAGACCGCGGCCGGGGAGCGGTTGCGGGCGTTGCTCGGACGCCTGACGAGTAACCCGATCCTGGGCGTAATCACCGGTGCAGTCGTGACCGCATCGATCCAGTCTTCCAGTGCGACCACCGTCATGGTTGTGGGCCTGGTCAATGCCGGCCTGATGGGTCTTCCCCAGGCCATTGGCGTGATCATGGGAGCGAACATCGGTACGTCCATCACCGCACAGCTCATCGCATTTAACCTGGGTGATTTGAGCCTCCCGGCGATCGGGGTGGGGGCAATGCTATACCTGTTCTCCACCCGGCGGTTGTCCCGAAGCGTGGGAAAGTCCATCCTTGGTTTCGGCATCCTCTTTCTGGGCTTGGGTGTCATGAGCGATACGGTCCAGCCCCTGCGCGATTTGCCGGTTTTTCAACGCATCGTGATGGCCATGGAGGGTCACCCGGTGTATGGTGTCTTGGTTGGGGCGGGAATGACCGCGGTACTGCAGTCGAGCTCCGGTACCATTGGCATCCTCCAGGGGCTTGCTCACCAGGGGGTAATCGGTCTCATGACCTCTCTCCCCGTGCTCATCGGCGATAACATTGGGACCACGTTTACAGCCCTCATTGCCAGTGCAGGTACGTCGCTTACGGCCCGACGTGCGGCGGTGAGCCATACGCTATTCAACCTGCTCGGGGCGGTGCTCTTCGTCCTCCTGATGCCAACCTTCGCCCTGATTGTCACGCACCTGACTCCAGAACCCATGCGGCAGCTGGCCCATGCACACACCATCTTTAACCTGCTTAACGCCTGCGTGCAGTTGCCGTTTGTTTGGTTGCTTGCCCGGGCTGTAGTCTTCCTGGTGCCCGGAGAGGTCACGGAGATCACCCGCGGACCCATCTACATCTCGCGCAGTCTACTCAAGGCTCCCGAAGTCGCACTTCAGCAGGCGCGGCGCGAACTGCACCGCATGGCGGGATTGTCCAAGGAGATCCTCGAGGATGCCATCAAGGGCTTCGTCGAGGGTGATAGTCGCCTGCTGAAGATGGCCCTGGACAAAGAAGAAGTGGTCAACGAGCTGGAAAAGGAGATTACGCGCTACCTCGTGGAGTTGTCCCGCTCCAGCATGACGGATCTTCAGTCCCAGGAGATGAACGCCCTACTCAACTTCGTCAACGATATCGAGCGCATCGGAGACCATGCCGAGAACATCGTGGAACTGGCGGAAGAGAAGATGGAAAATAGACTGCCGTTCTCGGAGCAGGCAGATCGCGATATCGATGAGATCTACTCCGCGGTGATGGAAGCGGTGGAGGGTGCAATGAGCCTACTCGAGAATCCCGATGACGAAGCGCTGGCGCGTTCGACCGTTGCGGCCGAAGAACGCATCGATGACCTCGAGGCCCTGCTGCGCGAGCGCCATATCGATCGGTTGAACCGCGGGCTGTGCTACCCGGAGTCGGGGGTTGTCTTCTTGGACCTTCTTTCCAACCTCGAACGCGTCGGTGACCATTCCTCGAGCATCGCACACATCACCTTGGACCAGATGAAGCGAGAGGCGCGATAACGGTCCCGCGACGCCTTCCTGGGGCAATCCCCCGGAGGCGCCACGGACCAGGATAGTTGCGAGCAGCAACATGATCTATCCCCTGCCGTGTAGGAAGGGATTGGATGCGCGCTCTTGGGCGATGGTGGTGCTCGGACCGTGACCCGGGTATACGCGCGTGGTGTCGGGAAGGGAGAGGACCTCATCGTGGATGGTAGCCATGAGGGCCTCCCAGGACCCGCCCGGCAGGTCCGTCCGACCCACGGATCCGGCGAAGAGTGTATCCCCGGTGAAGACGATGTCGCCGGTAACAAGGATGATACCGCCGGGACTATGTCCGGGCGCATGCGAGACCGTGAGCTGATGTGTACCGAAAGGAATCTTGGTCCCGTCCGCGAGGAGGTGATCGGGTTCGGGGAACGCCACGTCGGGCTCCAGGAGTTCGGCGAGATTGCTGGAGGGATCCCGATACAGCGGCACATCGTCCTCGCCGAGCATGAGGGGTGCGTCGGTGCGTTCCTGGGCCCGTGGCACACCCCCGAAATGGTCCCAGTGCGCATGGGTGAGTACGATGGCGCGAATCGAGTAGCCCGTGATGAGGCGTTCGAGTGCAGGGTCGGGAGCACCCGGATCAATCAAGACACCTTCTTTTTGCGCGGAGTCATAGACGAGGTAGCAATTCGTCTCCAGTGGCCCCAGGGACGCGTGCTCGATGCGAATTTCGGACATGTTTGTTTCCCCTCTCCAACGTTCGGATACGTTACCAGCATACACCGGCGGAAAGACTAGAACAATTTCTCCAACTCGAAGGGAGGACCCATGCATGATTTGCGGGTAACCGTTGAAGAGATCCGGGGATTCTGCGATCTTCCTATGCGCCCCGGTGATTATTTTGAACTGTCCGGAGGGCGTATCTACCTGCCCCCGGACGGTTATTTCTGTATGTGGGCGATGCAGAGCTTGATGCCAATGCTTCCCGTCAAGCAGCGAACCGTTTGCGACGAAAACGACTGGATTCCGCGGACACAGCATATGACCTGTCCCGATCCCGACGGCATGGTCATCTTCCGAATCGATCGACTGCATCAAACGGCACCCCTGCGTACCGGTAAGCAGGATCTGGTCCAAGTCGATGAGCCGGTGGAACGCATGGCTCCACCGCCGCGCATGCTCTTGGATGCAAGTGCCTGCACGGGCTGTTTGGCGTGCCGCACGGCCTGCGAGGCGATTCACTCTCACACCCGGATCCGGCCAATTGGCGCCGGGATCGAGCCGCGGGTGTGCCGCCAATGCGGAAATGCACCTTGTGTGCAGGCGTGTCCCCGGGGGGCCTTGGGACGTGATTCGGAGACCGGGGCGGTTCGCGTGGAAGCGGTCCGTTGTCAAGCCTGTGGGGCCTGTGTATCCGCCTGTCCGTTTGAGGCTATCACCCTGCCCGAAGCGGACGCCGAGAAAGTTCCCGCGATTTGCGACCTGTGTGGTGCAGATCCCGCCTGCGTCAAGGTGTGCGAGAGCGGTGCCCTCCGATATGGTCGACCCTATACATCGGCGGGACCGTAGGAAACGGGCGCGAAAGGCAGATTTCGCCAGTATTAGTTCGCATACCGAACTTATCCCTGTGGGCGAAGGTAGGGTGGCATGTTCCCCACGAGAGAGAGGATTACCTCGTTTGGGCTGGTACCTGATCTGGTCTATAATTTGGACACCACGTAACGAGGAGGCCCTAGAATGCTCCTAAGAAGACCTGAAGGTGAACGAGGCGCAGTCAACAGCACGGTCGTCGTGGTGATCATTGCGGTCCTCATCGTGGGTGCGATTGGTTTCGTCGTATACCTCGGGACCGAGCACAGTGTTGCGGAAGATCTCGACGAGGAATACGCACTGAAGCTAAACGAAGCGACCGCTGAATGGGTGGATGATACCGGCGCGGACATGGCAGACGTGACGATGGACGACCTGGTTCCCGAGTATATCGAAGAGGAACCAGAAGATCCCTACGAGGCCGGCAGAAGCTACGAGCCGAACGAAGCGGGCGTATGGATTCCCCTGGGCCCCCCGTGAGCGATATTTGCACAAGGTGACGCTAGAGCATCCGGGAGGGCATCCAGCCCTCCCGTTTTTGGTCAAGAGGAGAGAATGCGGCCGAATAGATCGATGTGGGCACCCCGGCCGCACAATTCAGGGGATCGGTGTGGACAAGGGCAACGCGATCGCGATGGTGCCGGGCAGCGAATGTGCCTCGGGGCGTCGTACGGTCGGGCCCGCTATCCTGCGGAAGTGGCGGCTCCCCGTTGCCGGGTCTTCTTTCGATACATGGATTGATCGGCCGCGTTGAGGAGTTCGGTGGTACTCCTACCGTGGGTGGGGTACTCCGCGATGCCAATGCTGAGGCGCAATGGTAGGTCCCGGGTGCCGTGGTGCATGGGGTTGTCACTTAATCGGCGGCGGATCCTCGCCGCGGCCTGCTCCGCGTCCCATTGCGTGGCTGCCGGCATGAGCAGTATGAACTCATCGCCACCATATCGGACCAGGTCTTCCCCACTGCGTACCGCGTTGGCGAGGGTCTCCCCGAGGTGTGCCAGGTAAGCGTCGCCCACCTGGTGTCCATACCGATCATTCACTTTCTTGAGCCCGTCGACGTCCATGTAAAGGATGGTGAAGTGGCCACCGTACCTGCGTCGGCGGGCGATTTCCTGCGCCATTCGGGCATCGAGGTATCTGCGGTTCAAAAGGCCCGTGAGGGGATCCGTAACGGAAGCATCTCCTATTGCCCGGCGAAGTCGACGCTCCATTTCTGCCAGCGACGCGATCATGAATCCCGCCAGCAGTATACTCGCACTCCTGCCGACGAGGAGCACCGCCGGATCGGCGATTTGTGCGGCGCTGCGAAAGGGCTCGAATACGACGAGCCCGAGGATACCCACCGCGCTTCCCACCAGGGCTGCCGGCGGGCCGTGTTGCAGGGTGACCCCGACGATGAATACGATCACCGCGCCGACCAGGGGGCTATGGGTGCCGCCGGTGTAGGCGATGAGTCCGAAGGCCAGGACAAAGTCAAGATACTCCAGGGGCAGCGTTCGCGGACCCCGGGGCCACCGAAGCCGGATCAGGGAGAACAGGAGTGCGACACCGGATATGCCGAGCCATTGGACCGTGCCAATGCCTAGACTCTCGGCTCCCGCTGCCATGATCACGGCCGCCAATACGACGAAAGTCACGCGCGCGATGCCGAGCGCCCGGTGCGTAAATGCCCGGCGGTATGCATCCTGGCGAGCAGGGGTGATTAGGGTGTTGTCTGCCCTTTGATAGACGTCCTCAGTCATTATCGGAGCCTCCGCTTCTCCTATTCGTTGCCAGGCTCCCCTTTCCTGCTTTATCGGTTTTCTCCATGACCCCACGCAAGGTCTCTGGTATAATCGATGGCTGAAGTGACCGGTCCGAAAGATCGGGAGAAGGGGTGCCATCTTAATGCGATATGTCTATCCTACTGCCTGCCATGCCTCCCTCGCCGCGGAGGTGGAGGCGATGCTTCGCGCCGCGCTCACGGATCTATCTTCCAGTGGCGCTTTACCCGGGCAGGCCGAGCAATTCCCGTTTACCGTGGAGAAACCCCGAGACCCGGCGCACGGAGAGGTGGCCACCAATGTCGCCCTATCCCTCGCGAAAGTCGTCGGCAAGGCGCCCCGGGATCTCGCCTCCCTCATCGTCGATGTTCTCGAGGCACGGTTGGATCAGGACAGCTACATCGACGCAATCGAGGTGGCGGGCCCCGGATTCATCAACTTCCGCACCAACGCCCGCTACCTCGCCGACGTGGTGTGTGGCATCGCCAAGGCTCCCTTGGGCAGCCGATGGGCGGAGTGTCGACAGCCGCGAAGTGTGCTCATCGAGTTCGTCAGCGCCAATCCCACCGGGCCGATGCTCGTGGTGAATGCCCGTGCTGCGGCCCTCGGCGACGTTTACTGCCGATTGCTCAACAGGACGGGGCACCGTGCTTCTTCGGAGTACTACGTCAACGATGCCGGGGGGCAGATTCGTACACTGGGTCGCTCCCTCGAGGCGCGGGTACGGCAGGCGGCCGGCGATGATGTGCCCTTCCCCGAAGACGGCTATCCCGGCGATTACCTGCGCGATCTGGCCAACGATTACCTGGCAGTATGTGGCCCCGTAGAGGGCCCCGGCGATGAGGAACGTTGGATGCGGATGGGGGATTGGGCCGCCGCCCGCATACTCTCCGAACAGAAGGCGTTGCTCGAGCGTTATGGGGTCACCTTCGATCGGTGGACGCATGAAAGCGCGATTCGGTCCGGGCCGGGGACAGAGGAGGTCCTGGACATCCTCTGTAAGCGGGGGTATCTCTACGAAAAGGATGACGCCCTCTGGCTGCGATCCACCGCGTACCAGGACGATAAGGACCGCGTGTTGGTCAAAAGCGACGGATCGTATACCTACTTACTGCCGGATCTTGCCTATCACATGGACAAGTTCGATCGGGGTTTCGATCGCGTGATCAACATCTGGGGACCGGACCATCACGGGTATATCCAGCGGATGCGCGCCGGGTTGGCCGCGATGGGTTACCCCGAGGAGAACTTCGAAGTGATCATATCGCAATGGGTTCGATTGCTCTCGGGTGGTAAAGAGGTGAGCATGTCCAAGCGCGGAGGTACATACGTTACCATGGATGAGCTACTGGATGAAGTCGGCCGCGATGCCGCACGCTTCTTCTTCCTCATGCGCTCGGCCTCTTCTCCACTGGATTTTGACCTCGACTTGGCCAAGGAGCAATCCAACGAAAATCCGGTATATTACGCGCAATATGCCCACGCACGCATCGCCGGCATCCTCGAAGGAGCGCGTGGGCGCGGCGTCAACGTGCCATCGGCCGAGGAAGTGAATCGTGATGCCCTGGCCCTCCTCGGTGCACCGGAGGAGCTCGCCCTGGTGCGCCGCCTGGCGGACTTCCCCGGGGAAATGGTGGCCGCGGCCGAATCCCTCGAGCCGCACCGCCTGGCGACATACGTGTTGGGCGTCGCCGCCGAGTTCCACTCGTTTTATACGGAGTGCCGGGTACTCGGTGAAGATGCTGCCCTGACACGGGCACGATTACATCTCTGCCAGGCCTCGGCACGCGTGGTCGCCGAGGTCCTCGGGCTTCTCGGTGTGACCGCTCCAAATCGAATGTGATCACATATCCCCTGGAGGGATAGAAGGCGCTATTTGTTCCTCTGGGGGAATTATCTTCCTCTCCGGTCAAATATGCGCCCTTCATCATCGAAATAACAGCAATAGTGATGTTGGGTAGGGGTTTGCACGGGCCGCGCAATGGCGTATAGTTGCAATCAGTCGAATTTTTCGGTCCATTGTCGGCACGAGGAGGGGTGAACATGTATCGACATCGCCATCCCGAAACGAACTGCATGTCGCCGATGCGCGTGTGCGCCGTGATTGTATTGCTGGCGATCCTGGCCGTCCTTGCCGTGCTTGCGGCGCCCGTGCCCTCGACGCCCGAGGGTGCCCCGGCCCCTTCGATGGCACGATACTCCTCGCAAGATGTTCCTTCCGACGCTACCGCAACGCCCTCATCCTCTTTCGGCCAGGTCGCCGGAGGAAACCGGCCCCTTCGGGCGAATGAATGACCCCGAAGGCGCGCTTTCCCCGCCGATGCGCGCGCCGATTACATGCTAAGGAGGCACGGCCCGGCTAGCGAAGTCGGGCCCACCAAGGTTATGACCAACAATGCCCCGCGATTCCCACGAGTCGAGGATTATTATCAATTTCGTCCTGCGGGGGACGCCCGCGTTTCCCCCGATGGCCGACGGGTGGTCTACGTCTTGCAGCGGCACGACGCGGAGGCAGATGCCGTTTACACGGACCTCTGGCTGGTGCCATCTGATGGAGGGCCCGGGACCCGACTCACCCGCGGAGCATATCGGGATACCGCGCCCCGTTGGGCTCCGGATGGGGGTCGCATCGCCTTTTTGTCCGATCGTGACGGTACAAGCGGGATTTGGCTTTTGGATATCGATGGTGGCGAGGCCTCGCGCATCGCGACGGAGGTCGTGCCCTCGGGCCCGGTTTGCTGGTCTCCCGACGGCAAGGAGCTTGCCTTCACCGCGCCGTCGTTCGATCCGGGCGAGGACTGGATTCCCTATCGCGGTGCGGTCCCTGGCGACCGCGACCGAGCCAGGGAGCGTGGACCCCGCGCAGCCGGCACCGCCGGTATCCGGGTGATCACCCGGGCAGGATACCGTTTTGAGGGCAAGGGCTATGTCGGGGATCTTCGCGATCACATTTTCACGGTGCCGGCCACGCCCGATGATGCGGCCACTGCCGTTCGCGTGACCGATGGTCCCTTCGATCATGGCTTCCCGTGCTGGTCACCCGATGGTTGCCGCCTGCTTTACACGGCACTTCGGGAGCCACGGGCGGACCTGGCGACGACCATGGATGCCTGGGTACAGGATTTGCGAACCGGGGCTCGACAGCGCGTGATTCGGGGTATGGGAAGCATCACCCATCCGTCTTGGTCTCCTGATGGGCGACGCATCGCGTTCGTCGGTCACGATGGTAGTGCGGGACTATCGACGACGACGGGCGTTTGGGTGGTGCGTGCGGATGTATGCACGGGGCACTTCGGAACGCCCATCCCATTGACCCGGGATTTCGATCGCCCGGTGGGCGTGGGGGGTATTGCCTCGGATTTGCGACATGCATCCACCGGGGCACCCATGCAGTGGGAGCCGGATGGTGCCCACCTGTTGTTTTTGGCTGCAGATCGGGGGAGCGCGGGCGTATACCGGGTCCGTGCGGATGAACAGGGGCATGTGGTGGCCGTCACTGACCATCGAGAACGGGTCATATCCGGATTCCATGCCGCGGTTGGCGTCCTGGTCGGACAGGGCGGTGATCCCCGAACCCCCGAGGGCATCTATCGCTACCCTTACGATGGTACGGCCATACCCCTAAGTGCCGCCAACGATGATCTCTTGCCCTCACTCCGATTGGCCGCGCTGGAGCCCATGGGTTACCGCGCTGGAGATGGTTGGGAGATCGAGGGATACCTCTTGCGTCACGACGGCGGCGCGAATGATGCCCATCCGACACCCACCGTCGTCCAGGTGCACGGGGGACCACACGCCGCGTACGGTTACACCTTTTCGTTGGGGTGCCAGCTGTTGGCCGCCGCGGGATTCACCGTGCTCATGATCAATCCCCGTGGAAGCCAGACCTACGGCAGCGAATTTGCCCGGGCAGTGGTGGGTGACTGGGGTGGGGCAGATATGCGCGATATCCTGGCGGGTGTGGATGCGATGATCACGCGGGGAGGGACAGATCCCTCCCGGATTGGGATCGGGGGCTGGAGCTACGGGGGGTTCATGACGGCCTGGATGCTCGGACAGACGGACCGTTTTCGTGCCGGGATCGTTGGAGCGCCGGTGACCGATCGCATCAGTTTCTATGGCACAAGCGACGTGGGCGTGCGCTTCGGTGAGCATCATTGCGAGGGAACGCCGTGGTCGGACCCCGATCGCTTACTGGAGCGCTCGCCGCTGGCTTTCGCGGATCGGATCACGGCACCTGTGCTGTTGCTGCACGGTGAGCGGGATTTGCGCTGCCCGGTGACCCAAAGCGAATCCCTGTTCATCGCATTACAGCGGCTCGAGCGGGAGGCGGCACTGGTGGTCTATCCCGACGAGGGCCACGGGCTGCGCCGGCCGTCCCACGTCGTGGATCGGTATGCGCGCAGTACGGCGTGGTTTGCGTTGCACCTTGGCCAGGGGGATTGAGGCATCGGCCCCCTGCCCCCGGCACGGGATTTGTGGCATGCGAGTTGGCATCCGTATCATTCTCGCGTTGACTCCCCCGGGGGGGCGGAATAGAATGAGCGTGGGCACCTCGTCGAGACGCTCCCGGCGAATGGGCCTTTTTGCTTTTCGTTTCATCCCGGGCCCTATGGTTCCCCGCGAATCTCCCGCGAAATAGACTGCCTCTCCTCGAGGTGACAGGAGGCACTAAGGTATGGGCAAGTTCATTTTTGTGACCGGAGGCGTGGTCTCCGGTCTCGGCAAGGGCATCACCGCGGCATCTTTGGGTCGTTTGCTGAAGAGTCGTGGCCTGCGTGTGGCCATCATGAAGCTGGATCCTTACATCAACGTCGATCCGGGGACCATGAGCCCGCTGCAGCACGGCGAAGTCTTCGTCACGGAAGATGGCGCCGAGACCGATCTCGATCTCGGGCATTATGAGCGGTTCATCGATGAGAATCTTAGCCAGGATCACAATGTGACCACAGGCGGCGTGTATTCCAGCGTGATAGAGCGCGAGCGCAGCGGCGAGTTTCTCGGCGCCACCGTGCAGGTTATCCCCCACATCACTAATGAGATCAAGGGCCGCATTGAGAAGGTGGCCGCTTTCCCGGGGATCGATGTCGTGATTGCCGAGATCGGTGGGACCGTCGGTGACATCGAGAGTCTGCCGTTCCTCGAAGCGATTCGCCAGATGAAAGTAGATGCCGGCCGCCAGGGTGTGTTGTACGTACATGTCACGCTGGTCCCCTACATCGACGCCGCCGGGGAACTCAAGACCAAGCCGACGCAGCATTCCGTCGCGTCATTAAGAAGCATCGGCATTGCTCCGGATGTCATCATATGTCGTTCGGAAAAGCCCCTGACGCCCGACGTGACCGCCAAGCTTGCCCTGTTTTGTGACGTGCCGCGCGAGGCGGTAATCGCCAACTCCGATGCTTCCACCATCTACGAAGTCCCGCTCTTGCTCGAAGACCAGGGCTTCGCAGACCTAGTGATGAACCACTTCGGATTTGTCGCGCGGGGGAAGGATCTTGCCGAGTGGCGGAACATGATCGATCGCTTCAAACATCCCGAGGGTGAGGTGCGGGTTGCGATCGTCGGCAAATACGTCGACCTGCACGATGCATACATGTCGGTGGTGGAATCCCTGGTCCACGCGGGAATCCATCACGGGGTGCGCGTGGCGATCGATTGGGTAGATTCAGAAACGTTGCACGCCGCGGATCCGGTTCACGCCAGGGGACTTGCGGCGGAACGCTTGGCGGATGCGGACGGTATCATCGTGCCGGGTGGTTTCGGTGATCGCGGAATTGAAGGCAAGATTGGCGCAATCGGGTATGCTCGAGAGAAGGGTGTTCCGTTCCTTGGTTTGTGCCTTGGCCTGCAGTGTACGGTCATCGAATTTGCCCGAAACGTCATGGGGCTCGAAGGCGCCAATAGCACCGAATTTGACCGGGATACGCCACACCCCGTGATCGACCTTATGCCCGAGCAGAAGGACCTGGACCGATTGGGTGGCACCATGCGTCTTGGCACCTACCCCTGTTCACTTCGCGCCGGGAGTCTCGCCGAGGGGGCGTACGGGGACCCGGTGGTGCGGGAGCGGCACCGACATCGGTACGAGATCAATAACGCCTACCGCGATGCCATGGAGGATGCCGGTCTGGTGGCCAGCGGGGTGTGGCCGGAGGGGGACCTGGTGGAAATCATGGAGTTACAAGGGCACCCGTGGTTTCTCGGGGTGCAGTTTCACCCCGAGTTCAAATCCCGGCCCAACCGGGTGCATCCGCTGTTTCGCGATTTCATGGGTGCCGCCCTTTCCGAGGTATGATACGAACAGATCACGATTGACGTGTATAGATGATGCCGCGGCACCCCGCTCGACGAACGAAGGTGGGTGCCGCCATTATTTGCGGTCGTATTCTGTCGGAACGGGAATGCGATCGGCGTGATCGTGGATCCACTGCGCGGCCTCCACGCCATCGCGGATCTTGCCATCGAGAATGTCGAGCACCAGGTGATAACCCAGTGCCGTGTTCCATGGGATGTCTACCGGGATCCCGGTTCGCTGTCCGGGCATCCGCAACAAGAACGGAACGCGATGGTCGATGGTGTCATATCGTCCATCGGCATCGCGCCACCAGTGATCCGAGGTTACGATTAGGGCAGTGTTCTCCATCTTACCCCCCTCGGCCATTTGTGCATCAATCCGCGAGAGTACGCGATCCACGAGGCGCACGTTGTCCAGGTACCCGGCCACATCACAGCGGGCCGTCACGCGGTAATCCAATTCACCCCGATCGCTATCATAAATCCACGGCGCGTGTGGAATCATGAAATGGGCGAAAACGAGATCGAGCCCAGGATTGGTAACGGCCCGCAGGGTCGCATCTTCGAGGACGCGATGTTTTTCGATGGCGCGTAATGTAGCGGTATCCAGGCCCGGGATGAGGTCGAACGCTTGGCCCCGCATGGCCTCGGGCACGGTTCGCTCGCCGATCCATCCGGGCAGGTACCGATGAATATCCGTTTCGAATACGTGATTATAGGGTGCAAAGTAGCCGCCGGCGGCGACGCGAAACCCGCGATCCGCCGCCATGCGGAACACGTGGTCCGCATCACGCCAGCGTGTGACACTGGAAGCACCTTCAAATAGAAGATGCAATTCGTACAGGGTGGCTGACGGGACATCCTCCACCATGCGACCGGTTGTCATCGCGGGTAGAGAGGCGTCGGTGGAGCCAGCCGGGGGGTAGGCGGCGGTGGCGTAGACTGCCTCCTCGCGCAGGCGGTCCAGTGATGGGAGGGATACTTCCGCGGGTCGTTCGCAGAATGCCGCGCGTTGGTCCAACTCGTCGAAGATGAGCCACACGACCCGGGTCACATGGGGCCGTTCACGCGTCACGCGTCCGCCGCCGGTCTCGTTTTCGGAATCCTCAAAAATGGATATCGCCCCTGTGTGGGCTTGGTCACCCTGGGTGATGAGGATGCCCACGGACTGGGCCATCATCATCACGACCACGGGGAAGAGCACGAGCAGGATCACCCGGGACGCCCCGGCCAGGGGGCGGCGCATCCTGTACAGGAGTAGGAGGGCAATGATCCCAAGCACGAGACCGACCGGGACCAGCCAGGAAGGGGCAGAATCGAGGAGGGCGAGCGGCCGAAGATCCCAGATCCGGTAGGCGGCTGTAAGGATCGCGAAGCCGAGGGCGAACACCACACCGAACTCCTTCAGCGCGCGCCCCCTCGTCGCCCGTGAGAGTACCCACGCCGCCACGATGAAGCATCCGGCCAACAACACGGTATTGATGAGGGCGGCGACAACATCCGGGACACCGAGAAACGCGAAAGCGTACCAGGGATTCTGGTTATAGAGGATGGCCACCCAGGAGTCCAAAAAGAATAGGCCCGCCAGCGAGATTGCCGTGGCTGCCCGGCGCATCGTTCTTCCCCCCTTCGATGTCTCCCGTACAGTGTGCGTCAAGCACCTCTGCGTGGCAAGTGCATTGCCCCAAGGCGCTCCGCCTGAGGACGGCAAGGGAAGACGCACGAACAAGCGCGGGCATACTGTGAGCGGATCAGCCTTGATGGATGACGAAATAGATGCTTGACGACCCATTTTCCATCTGGTAAAGTTTTAAGATTTATTGACCATGCATGTGGTGCATGTTATAATGGCAAAGGTTGTGAATGTCTGCGCAATTGAGGGGTGGATATATTGAGCAGAGAACGTCGGCCCATCAGCCTGACCCAGATCCGCCAGCATCTCGAGGAGTATCTTGGGAGACAGGTCACGGTCCGGGCAAACCGAGGCAGACGCCGCATCGTCGAACGCGAGGGCACGCTGGAGAAGACCTATCCCGACGTATTCCTTGTTCGCCTGGGAGCCACTCAGCACAATCGCAGTATTTCCTTTAGCTATGCCGATGTCCTGACCTCGGACGTCGAGGTGTTGATCTGCGGGGAAGGTGAACCCCAGAAGCTGGAGATCAGCGCCGGTTCCTGACATTTTTCACCATCGGTTTTTGTGTTCCGGGGGAGCGAACCCACGATCGCTCCCCCGGAGTGCGTCCCGGGGAGTCCTCTGCTTCCAGGGGGCTCAGCCGGGGACGGCTGTCTACGTTTCGCACCGCGCGTCAGTCCCGCGTGCTTTTCCCTTTGATGCGACGGGTGTACCATGTATGGGTAGCCACGATACGAAAGGGGATGCCGCGGTGAAGCATGAATTGGGGTTTTGCGGCCAGCGTGTGAGGGCCTTCGCCAAGATTAATCTCGGCCTGGACATCGCCGGACGCCGCCAGGATGGCTACCATGAGATCACCTCGGTTTTCCAATGCATTGATGTCCATGACCTGCTCACCTTTTTCTGCCATGGCGGCCATCGCGCCGGTGTTGGCCCGCGCATATCGGTGGATCATCCCCGGGTTCCCGGCGGAGAATCGAACCTTGTGGTGCGCGCGCTGCGCGCACTGGGACTGGGGCGCGGTATACACGTCATCTTGCGCAAGAATATACCGGTCGGAGCCGGCCTGGGTGGTGGCAGTGCCGACGCTGCGGCGACGCTGGCTCACCTACGTCCGTTCGCTGCGCCGGCACACGGTCCGTGCCCGATGCAGCTCGCCCGTCAGCTCGGTGCCGATATCCCGTTTTTCTTGCGCGGCGGAACGGTGCTGGTACGAGGTATCGGTGATGAGCTCGAGGTATTGCCGTCCAGCGCCGCCCACGATGTACTGATCGCCACACCACCGATACACGCCGACACCGCAGAAGTATATGGTGCATATGCCCGGGCACCAGGGCAATACCGGTCCGCGATGTACATGGATCGGGTGCTCGCCGGGCTGAAAGAGAAGCGGCTGCAGGAGGCCATGGGTGAGGTGAGCAACCACCTGCGAGCCCCGGCAGAGGATCGATATCCCGGGCTCAAGGACTTTTCGGACATGGTCGCTCGGACCCTCGGCCGCCCGGTCCATATGACGGGGAGCGGAAGTAGCTACTTCGCCCTCTATACCGACCGGGAAAGATTGCTCTCCGATTGGAAACGCTTGCGCTGGCACCTGCTTCGTGCGCGCGGACGTCTACTCGTGGCATCTTTCCGCGCCGGGGCTGGATGGTCCCGGGATGGGGAGGATGATCTGTGATGCCTGCTCCAAGGATTCGCCCGATCATATTGGCCGGTTCGAGGAATGAAGGCCCGCTGCGCCAGGTGGCCAGCCAAGATCTGGAGGCACTCATTCCCGTCGGCGGGCGTCCAATGGTGGCACACGTGATCGATGCCACCCTTTCGGCACGGAGTCTCCTCGATCCCGTCTTGGTGGGATTCCCCGAGTTTGCAGAGGTTCCTCAACTGCGTGACCAACACACGGTACCCGCCGGGGAAACGTTCGTAGAAAGCATAAAACGGGGCTCCAATGCGGCGGGAGATGTTGAGTACCTCCTGTTTATCACGGGCGATGTCCCGCTGGTCAGTGGAGAAATCCTGGACCGCTTCATCGAGGCGGCACTCGCGCACGAGGCCGATTTCTTTGTTCCGGTGGTTCGTCGCACGCTCAGTGAAGATCGGTACCCTGACGTGGCTCGCACC
>PUNF01000111.1 GCA_003552525.1 Clostridia bacterium
ACAGGGAGCCAGCGAATGATTGGTACGGCGTCGGTCTGCAGAATGCATCACTGCACAATCCTCATCCGAGAAACATCGCAGGAGAAGCATTGCACTGTAACTTCTGTGCTTAATTGAGAGGAAAGAGGCGCGCACTGACAGTGCTATGAGGTACCACCGGCGTAGAATCGCAAACGACGGTGCGAGGAGCCGAGAGGGATTCAAGACTCTGTTCTAGGTTGCGAACATCGTAGGGGGAGTCGAGCCCGGTACCTTAAATGGGTGCAGAGCGGAGGCATAAGGAAACATTGACTACCGATAATAGATATTATGTTACATTATCGCGAGGATTTGCATTCGACCTAAGACCCGGTTAATCCTAGGAACTAGGATCGGACCATCACCGAGATAGCCCAGCGGGAGGCTTATATGCCGATTATTTTCATGAAGGACGCTACGGAGATCTATTCGGATGCTGGCATCGGTAGCGTCATTGGCGCCGTATTCGCCGGTATTACTTTGACGATCGCGTATGGTGTGACCCTCTCGATCCGGCTACCCGTTCCCGCTTGGCTGGCAAGCCTATCCGTATGGTTCCTACTCTTCGCCCTCCTTGTCGGCGTATTGCGCGGTCTATCCGGTCTGTGTCGGATTTCGCCTGGGACAAGGACGGTTTTGCTGTTCGCGGCAAGCGTTATTGCCACGACATTGGTGTTCGCCCTAACCAAGACCGGGCCGCTGCTTGGCTTTCTATTTTCCTTTGGCGCCAGTTTGGCGGGTTTCTTGTCTGGCGGCGCCCTCGGGTTGGCCAGGGATTATTCCCGGGCAAGTGCAAACCGCTTCGGCGACATCCTCGCCGTCGTTATAGCAATATTTGCGCTTGTGATGCCAATTACTACCATATCATGGCTGGTTGAGCCCGGAACGGATTCACACGTTTTCTCGTTTCACCTCTTCCCTAGCCGCCAAAGAGTATCATCGCTACCCGAGAGCGTAGCTGATCCCTCGCGGCAGGGACCTTACGAGACGACGCTGCTCTTTTACGCGGCCGCGGACGATCCACATCGGCCAGAGTATGGACCTGTGTCTGATATCGTCACGGATCACATTGATCTCACTGCCTTTCTGCCATCACTAGCCGACGCACATGTCGAGCAAAGATCTGAGTACTGGGGTGTGCGACTTGATAAGGCACCTATAAACGGACGTCTTTGGATCCCCGACGCGGAGGGCACGTTCCCCCTGGTCTTGATTGCACACGGAAACCATCCGATGCACCGTACGCCGGATGCTGGATTTGACTACCTTGGTGAGCTTTTGGCCAGCCGTGGATTCATTGTGGCCTCGATGGATCATTCCTTCCTAAACATGTCCTGGCGCCGTGATGACTTCCAAGGCGAGGAAATTGGAGCGCGGGCAATACTCTTCCTTGAACATATTTCAGCCTTTCGCAGGTGGCATTCCGATCCTCTTTCCCCGGTATACGGTCGCGTTGATCTCGATAAGATTGCCGTAGTTGGGCACTCTAGAGGCGGCGAGGCTGCGGCTGTGTCCGCCGCATTCAATCAGATGTCGGTGTATCCTGGAAACGCGCATATCGCGCTGGACTATGGATTCTCGATACGGTCCGTCGTTGCAATGTCACCCAGCGACGCGTTCTATAAGCCGGGTGGTCGGAAGGTTGCGCTTGGGGACACCAGCTACCTCACCATTCACGGCGGTCACGATGGTGATGTGGCGACGTTTCTCGGGCTTTGCCAGATGGATCGAGTGTCTCTGCGGACAGAGCGTGACGAGCTGTTGTTGAAGGCTGCAGTATGGGCCTATACTGCCAATCACAGCCATTTTAACACCGAGCTCGGAACGCGTGATGTTTCCGCACCGCTGGGCTGGTTACTCAACACGCAACCGATTATGCGTCCTGATGCCCAGCAAAGAATCGCAAGCGTATTCATTTCCGCTTTTCTAGAGGCAACACTCCGCGGAAAGGATAACTACGTTTCCGTGTTCATGGATCCGGCTTTGCGGTCGGCACTATTCCCGAAGGATGGGATAATCACGCAGTATCGGGATTCGCGCCATATCGCACTGGCAGGGAAGGGTTCAGCGATTGACCCCACCACCGGCGACATCGACGGAGGCCGGATAACAGCACGAGGTTTCACCGAGTGGAAAGTAGACGCCCTGCCTTTACGGGCACGTGTCCTCGCCGATTCTCGAGAAAACACCGGTACGTTCCTGCGCTGGGACGGGCCTAACGCCCGCTGGACCCTGGATCTCCCGACTGACATTGGTCACAATCTGGATCTTTCCGACGAGTGGACTATGAACTTGTCAGTGGCAGACTTGCGACCCCCCCGCAACGTCGATGGCGAACTCCTTGATTTTACCATCGAATTCATCGACAAGGAGGGACAAAACTTCCGTGCCCCACTTTCAGAATTCGGTGGAGTATCTCCGGTTCTACCATTACGGACCTTCAAACCGGGGTTGCCCGAGGGTCTGCTACTCGACCAATGGGAAGTCATCCCTCAATCGATCGAGGTTCCCCTTGCGCCGCCCTTATCTACGGGAGCTGAGCGGTTCGATGCCTCCAAGTTATCCCAGATCAACTTATGCTTCGACCTCACCTATCCGGGTTACATTGTCATCGATGAGGTGTCCTTGCGACCTCCAAGGTAGTCCTACGTTGCATCCCGAAACTCGTCTACAGACCTCAACGATGCTTGTTGTGACTTGCCATCCTCCCGGGAATTGCGGGAAAATGTGCGTCGGGGCGCATCTGCCGTGATCTTCAACTCGTTGGCGACGGACCGGCCGAATCGAGTTGATGTCGAAAGTGCCTTCCAATGCGACTGCTTGGAGTGGGTAAAGATCAAAAACTCGAGATCCCTTCACGGGCAAATACCTATCCTCATTACCCTTTTGTCGATGGGCGCATTTGGAGTCACAGGAGGCGCTTTGATGGCGCCGGCCTTGCCCACCCTCACAGATGCTTTCTCGGTTTCGGAAGACCGGGTGGGGTTGGTTCTATCCGTATATACTTTGGCTGCCGCTCTTGCCCTTCCATTTCTCGGCTTGTTACTTGACCGAGTCGGGCGCAAGACAGTTGGAGTTGCCTGCTTGCTAATCGACGGGAGCTTTGGTGTCGCGTGTACTTTCGCCCCGACCTTTGGGGTCCTGCTCTTACTGCGTTTTTTCCAGGGAATTGGAATCGCGGGATTGATCCCTGTTGCGATGACCGTGATCAGTGACATATTTCTCGAGCGAAAGATCCGGTTAAAACTCATGGGTATTCTAAGCGGAACGATCGCTGCGAGTGCTGCCCTTGTCCCGATCTTGGGTGGGGCCCTTGCTTCGGTTCACTGGCGATATCCCTTTTATGTATACGCATTCTCGGTGTTCATCGCGGCTGCTTTCGCTTTCCTGATACCGGAAACAAAACCAGGCGGCGAAACGAAAGCACCACTGCGCGAGGGGATCAGCGAGTACCTAGCGGGAATGAAGCATGCCTTGCGTATACCCAGGGTTCGCGAAACCTTTGCGCATTCGTTTGTGCTCTACTTCCTCCTTTATAGCTTGGTCACTTTTCTGCCGCTATTTCTGGTGCAATCGCATGGGCTCGGCACTTTCGTGGCCGGGGCCGCGCTTGCGCTGCAGGCAACACTCGCCGTGGTTGTCGCCAGCAAAGCTGACTGGGTTGATGATCACTGGGGATGGAAGACCAAGCTCATAATCGGTTTTGTTTTCATGGCCGCATCTTTGGCAACCCTGCCCCTTTGGCCGGGAATCACGGGTGTGGTGGCGAGCCTATTTGCCTTCGGTGTAGGGATGGGGTTCGTGCAGCCAGCCGTATACCATGAAGCCACCGCAGCACCTCCCAAGGAATTGGCCGGCTCCGTAGTCGCGCTGTTCAATACAATGAAATATGTTGGGATGAGTGCATCGCCGCTAGTGCTAGGGATGATTGCGCGCTACTATCCCACGGGTACTCTCTTCATCGCCGCTGCAGGAATCTGTATTGGATGGACCGTCGGATTCCCAAATCTATTCTCAAGGCGGCAAGCCAGACGTAGTCGGTAACTCCTGCCCGCTGTTCTCGCACATTGCCGCTTGCCGCCCACTGGTATCAAAAGTGGAAACCGAATGAAAGAAAGGCTTGCCACAACATATAATGAATGAGTGGTTCATTCATTGAATTGCCCAGGCGTGATTCTGCGCACATTTGTAGGCGGGACGGCGCTTCTCGGATTGATGAGAGAAGGTTGTTCCTTTGTTGGACGGTGCTGTTTCGGAAGCTAGTTGTTGCCTGTGCTAATGCCCATCCTGTACGAAGGCGCTCAAGTATCTTTCTCCGGTGTCCGGGAGAACAACCAGAACCCGGAGGGGGTCCCGGTGGAAGTCACGCTCTGCTTCACTTGAAAACCTCGCCGCGACGATCTTCTTGCCAGCTGCTACCGCTGCACCCGCCGAAATCCCTGCAAGGATCCCAAGCTCTCGCCCAATTTGGCGACTCGCATCCCACGCTTCGCGGGCGTCTATCTGGATGACGTGATCGATGATACTTGTGTCCATGATATCCGAGATAAAGCCAGGACCAAGACCGGGGATCTCATGTGATGCCGCCTCCCCACCTGATAGGACAGGCGAAGCCGAGGGTTCTACAGCAACGAGTTTGGTTCGCGGGGACTCATGTCGTAGCACCTGGCCAACTCCAGTGAACGTTCCACCAGTGCCTACCCCGGCCACGAAATAGTCCAGCGTGTCCCCAAAGTCTGCGATGATTTCCCGTGCAGTCGTTCTTGCGTGAAACGCTGGGTTCGCTGGATTGGTAAACTGTGAGAGCATGATATGCCCATCCCGCTCCGCTATACTTTGAGCCTCGGAAATTGCCCCATTCATCCCAGAATCTCCAGGAGTGAGTATCACACGGGCGCCGAGGTACTCCATGATTGTTCTTCGCTCTGGGGTCATCGTCTCCGGCATCGTGACTACCATACCGTATCCCCTGGTCGCGGCAACCATGGCCAACGAAATACCGGTGTTACCGCTACTAGGTTCAACAAGGGTCATCCCTGGGCGTAAGAGATCCTCATCTTCCGCGGCACATACCATGCCCAGCGCCGCTCGGTCCTTGACGCTACCGCCGGGATTGAGCATCTCAAGCTTGCCGAAAAGTGACGCACGCGGATCCCCGAGCAATTGCGACAACTCGACCACCGGAGTATTGCCGACTATTTCGGTGATATTGCGAATTATCCCCATGGCTATTGCACCTTTCAATCCGCCCCCACGCATACTTTACTTACTCAGTTGTCTTCTAAGGGAATACACTCTCCACCACCGGCTTTCTTCGAACCAGTGGGAGCAGATCGATCCAAGATCCTGGCCGGGGTTCCGACGGCCGTTGCACCTTCGGGCACGGATTCCAGCACGACCGATCCGGCGCCCACCTTGGCATCGCGGCCGATCGTAATCGGGCCAAGAATGGTTGCGCC
>PUNF01000144.1 GCA_003552525.1 Clostridia bacterium
ACCAACGACAAGTCCTTCGGAGTGGGCGGCGTTGATCCAGCCACGCGCCCAAACGGGGATCTGACCGGCGTCGTCGAATGCCGGCGTAATAGTGGACAGCGCATCAGCGGCGCGGCTCATGTCCAGGCTGGCCACGGCCACCTTCGAGAACTCTGCACGCGTCAGGAACGTGTCCGGGCGAGCAGTCTCATCCGGATAGCCTTCGAAGATCCTGAGTGCGTTCAACAGCGCGAAGCTCTTGGCAGCCGGATCGTCGTCCGCTACGTCCGTAAACGGCGACTGTGCTACCCTCACCGCGGGAGCGGCGAATGCAGTACCAGCGATGCTGACCAAGAACATGGCTGCTAACGCTAGTGCTAATACCTTGCGTTTCATAAATTACCTCCTAGTGAAGTGGGTTTACCGCCGGTTTTCGGCGGGCTTCGCAAACCTATTCCCCCGCACCTTGCGCGTTTCCTCCCGGAAGAGGGTTACAAGTGCATTACAGCCCGCGTGCGGAGGCCTCGGTTGCGATCATCCTACATGGGCAATTGTATGGCTTATCCCCCGCTCCGGCAACGAACACGGGATGATCGTAAAGGAAAGTTAAACTCGCAGAAGAAGACGAAAGATACCAGAAACGGGAAATGTCGCCAGCGAGCGGCAGGGGTCCGTGTCGATCCCTCCGTCGAGACAAGAATCCCGGGCCGACGAACGCGTCTTTCGCGTTCGCCTTCCTGCACGGTAGCCACGGTATCCCGGGGCCAGCACGGGCCCGATCTACTCGCAAGGCTTGCGAGAGAGAAAAGAGCCCCGAGCTGCATCCTGCGCTCAAAGCCAACCGAGTTGGCAGCCCCGGGCGAGGCCTAAGGCCAAAATCAGTATGATCGCCCCGACCAGCCCAATGAGACGATTGCGAATGCGATCACGCATCATGGATATCCCTCCCGGGCGAGTCCGCGGGCACTCCCGTTACCGAGTTGCTTACCCACGGAGGATAGGGCCACAAACTGCTCCTTCCTACGGGCTACCCACCTCCACCTGCGAATCCAGGACGATGCCGGTACCGTCCAGGGGCCGTTCGACCCGGAACACCAGGTTGTAGTGGTTGGGCGCATGGGTATCATCGAAACCCAATAGCACCCCGCCCAGTCCACCGACACGCACGCGGTCCCCGGCCAGCGCCACCCCACCGATCTCCACCTCGAAAAAGCCGACGAACCCGACCGAAACCACTTCCTCCCCCGGATCGGCGTCTTCTGTCGTACACACCAGTTCGTGGATTTCACCCAGGTTCAGCACCCTGGAAGGCTGCGGAATCAGCCGCAGGTTCCGCTCATCCGAGAATCCCCGCAACCGCGCCACGAGGCGACCCACCACCGTGCTCTTCTCAAGGAAAGGATTGCCGCCGGGACCAAATATACCACTGACATAGGGATCGCGTTCGCTCATTGTACTCTCCACCTCTCGTGATCTATCCTCGATGCGTATCCGGGTGGGATACGGGGAATATCATTCTCGAGTTGTTCCCTGACACCCTTATCCATCGACGATCGGAAAGCCTGCACGTCACGCGGAGGAGGAGGCATGCCGAACCACACCGGTGCACGAACCGCCCGCCGTCCCATCGCCCGCATCTTCGCTGGCGCACTGGTGTGCGTGGTCATCCTCGCGATAGCCTTTGCCGTCCTACTCCCAGGGTCCCGAAACACCCTCCCGGTTACCGACCTCGGCTACCCCGACTCCGCCTGGGCCACCGTCGATCACACCCGCATCCATTACCGCACCCGCGGTACCGAAAAACCCGTGCTACTGATGCTGCACGGGTTCGGGGCCAGCACCTTCTCCTGGCGCCACGTACTCGAAGACGAAACGAGGACCGCCACCCGCATCGCCTACGACCGGCCCGGCTTTGGCCTCACGGAACGCCCCGCGGACCCGACGCCCTATTCTCCCGGCCAAGCCGTCCCCCAGCTGGTTGCGCTCATGGACCATACGGGAACCACTGAAGCCGTCCTCATCGCCCACTCCGCCGGCGCCCGAATCGCAATGGAGCTCGCAATCGAAGAACCGGAAAAGGTGGCCGCATTGGTGCTCCTGGCCCCGGCCCTGGGGCGCGCCCCAACCGACCCGGGATTCCTATGCACCCTGGCCCGCATCCCCGGCGCAGGCCGCATCGGCCCCTTCCTCATGCGGTTCACCCCGCCCCTACTCGAGCGGGGTCTGCGCGCGTCCTGGTCCGAACCCGACGCGCTGCCCCCGGAGGTGCGCACCGGATATCGCCGGCCCCTCACCGCCCGACATTGGGACCGGGGTCTATGGAACGTAATGGTGGCCGCCGGCTGCAGCCAACACCGCCCACCCACCCCAACGCACGTTCCGCCGGACATCCCCGTGCTGGTGATCACCGGCGACCGCGACACCATCGTATCCCCCGCCGCCAGCGCAGACCTCGCGTCGGCAATGGGGGCGCGTCTGCAGGTGATACCCCACACCGGACACCTGCCCCACGAGGAGGACCCGATCGAATTCGCCCGCATTCTCGACGATTTCTTGTGGACCCATGGATTGCTTGGGGAATAATTGCGATAATCATAGCAGGGGCTTCAAAGGACGATTCCAACACGAAAGGGTGACAACACCGTGCATCCCCGGGACAAGAAGATCTACCTGGCGGCCATCATCCTGTTCCTCGGACTCTTCAACGTTCTCGACTACTTCTTCACCCTGCGCGCCCTCGCCGCGGGGCTAGAGGAGGCCAATCCCCTGATGCGGGCCCTGGTAGACACCCCGTGGTTCGATTTCGTGAAGCTACTACTCGTCCCCGCTCTCCTCTCGATCGCCTGGCGGGTGCGCACGCATCTCGGTAGCGCCGCTGTCTGGAGCCTCGTGGGGGCCCTGATGCTTTACGGGTACACCATTTTGCACCACGGTCGCCTGATCGTGGCCGGCATCGTCCCCCTCTTCCCGCTATAGATCACCAAGGCCACCCTTTACGGCACCGGTTCGTCCTTCAATCCGTGCCCTCGACGGGCTCCCGCGACCGGAGCATACCCCGCGCCACGCGGCTAAACGCCATGTTGAGCTGAACGAACAGGAAGAAGTGACGTCGAATCCCCGGCAGCAAACGCCGTACCATGGAACGATAGGAGTAGAACTCGCGGTACGCGCGGTCGAAACCCCGCTGCAGTTCCTCCCGGCTCATCTTCAGGGGACGTGCCACTACGTGCGAGATGGTGTAACGCGACCAATCGCGGTGCAGCAGCCGCCCACTTCGCTCCATCTCTTCAAAGAGCGGCGTCCCCGGGAAGGGCGTCAGGATCCCGAACTGGGCAAGGGCCAGCCGCGCCGACTGGGCGAACCCCAGGATCTCGTCGAACACACCGGCGTCATCCTCGTCCATACCGAAAATGAAAGCACCCTCGATTCCGATCCCCCGTCGATGGATTCGCGCGACACACTCGAGGAAATCCTCGGCACGGTTTACCCTACCCTTCCCCACACCATCAAGGTTAGCGGAGTTGAGGGATTCGAAACCGATGAAAAGACCCGCGCAACCGCTGGCCGCGGCCAAATCCAACAATTCGCGGTCCTCGGCGATGGCCAGGCTACTTTGTCCCATCCACCGGATCCCCAGGGGCCGAAGCGCCCGGAACAACTCCCGGGCCCGCGCCCGGTGCCCGGCGATGTTATCATCCACGAACAGGACCATCCGATCCCGAAGGCCCGCCACTTCCCTAACCACGTCCTCCACCGGCCGCATGCGGTAGGTCCGCCCGAAAAAGCGGGTCACCGAGCAGAAGGAACAGGCATTCGGGCATCCCCGGGACGTCTGGACGAGGTTCGTCGTCACGTAGCGCCGTGGATCGAACAGGTCCCGCCTGGGATCGGGGAGGCCAGAGAGGCAGGGGCGCTCGTCCGCCTGGTACCTGCCGACCATCCGTCCCGACGCCGCATCCGCCAGTACGCGTTCCCACACTCCCTCGGCCTCTCCCACCACCACGGCATCCACGTGTTCCAGCGCCTCGTCGGGCAGTGCACTGGCGTGCATGCCCCCCATCACCACGGGCACACCTCGGCTGCGGTACGCGGCGGCAATGTCATATGCCCTGGGTGCGGTGGCGGTGATGGACGTGATACCCACCAGGTCGACGGGGTCGTCGAACGGGTGGTCGGTGACGTTTTCATCCACCACTTCGACGGCGATCCCCGGTGGCGTCAGGGCACCGAGAACCGCGAGGCTCAGTGGCGGGAACAGCCCGCGCGCGGTGCCGCGGGGTGCACACTTGCGTTCGGCGGGGGCGACTAGTCGGATGCGCATTGTGACCTCCCTGTCGGCTCGAGGATCATGGTGCATTGGCGACGGTTGGCGTGCCCGGGTGTATCCAGCGAAATCCGGCATTGGGACGGGTGGTCTTAAGAAGCGTGAGCAGAATGCCTCCGGCGACAACAGGATGATGCGGAAAAGTGCCAATGATTCAGTACATCGTGCATTATTCATTCGCCGCGAAAAGTGTCGAAACCTGCCCGGATACCACATGCGGCGCGAAGGAACCGGCCATCCCTTCGCAGAAAACCCCACTATCCGAAATGGAGGGGGTTCCGGATGCTTCACACCCGCCGTGGCCGCATCTGTATCCTGGTACTGGCCGTAGTGGTGGCGACGGCCATCGGCCTGGGCGTATTCTACTGGATGCATGCGCAGGCCCTGGTGCGGGACACCGGGGAAGCCCTGGCCGGCTGGGCGGACCTCGCCCGCGAACTCCTCGAACAGCCCGCCCCGGACTCCGCCGAGATCGAACGTCGCTTCCGCGATCCCCTTACCGGGCAGGCCAAACCCGGACTCGTGGTGCTCGATCACGAAGAGCGCGCCCTGTTGGCCAACCGCCAGGACCCCTTCTCCTCCCCAGACCGCTACCAGCACCTTCGAGCCACCGGTGCCGAACCCCGCGAAGCCATCGTCGACGATGTCCGCTACCTCTACCGGCGCGAACCGCTGGCCCCGATCGCCCCGGTGGGTGCCCACCTCGTCGTGTACGCGGAATATCCGGTGCCCGCCCTCGAGATCCCGGGACCCTTCCTCTCCGCCGGTGTGGCCCTACTCGTGGGATTTATCGTGCTCGCTATCGGCCTCGAGTACGTGCTCACCGCCGACGTCCCAGCGGAAGGCGACGGATCCTCCCGAGGGGACAAGGGGCCCGGTGGAGACGCCCTCACTCTGAACCCCCGGACCCTGGGGCTTTTATCCGGGGAGGTCCTGGCGCTGGCCAAGCGCCTGCGGGCGGAGGAGAGAGACACGGGCTCCGTCGACTGGGAGGACGTGGGCAGACACGTTACCCGGCTCCTGGACGTGGCGACGGACATGGCGCGACTCGCCGACCTCGCCGCCGACGCCGAGATCCCAACAGAAGCCGTGTCCGTTGGGGGGCTGATCGAGGATGCCGTGGCGAACACATGGGATGTGCTGGGTGAAACCGAGGTCTCTGTG
>PUNF01000213.1 GCA_003552525.1 Clostridia bacterium
AAATCAACACGGAGCGTGGGATGGAGGCTCCGTCTTGTGCAATACGTATCCCTTTCGATCGTGCACGTCATCGATACCGTACTCGTCCGGGAATAGTACCAGGGTTTCCACGTGACCGGGATAGGTGATCACCCAGTAGATCAACTCAGCCTCCGTGCGATATTGGGAAAAGAGCATCCCCTTCCGACCAAGGTTGTAATCGTTCATCATCCGATCGCTGGCCTCGACCTCGCCCCAGTCTGCATTAATGTGCCGGAAGACCGCCGTGATGCACTCGTTTAGCGAAAGATGATCTTGCGCCTTTGAAGACAACAGAATCACGCGATCTTTGGGTACAGTAAAGCGAGAAGCGATCATGGCCCAGCCCCCTTCTGATTCGCGCGTGGACAAGCAACGGATCCATACGGTTACTATAAGCATAGAGCCATCAGCCGATACTGTCAACTTATAGCAAAACAGCTCAACATGCAGGCATTATTCGTCACTATAGCATGCTATATCCGTTTTAATCGTATACTCGGGGCCATCACGCATGACGCCGAACGGCTTCTCGCACCCCGCCCCACCCGTGTCATCCATCGGTTTCGCCACCCGAGCAAAGCGGGTAAAGATAGGAAGACGACATTGACTGGCGAAGGAGCGATTCCCGTGACCATTCGAGCAATCATCGGGGGTGCGGCGGGACAGGGAATGGACACACTGGCCAACACCCTGGCCAGAATCCTTGCGAAGCACGGTTATGGAGTGCACGCATCCCGCGACTATATGTCGCGTATCCGCGGTGGGCACAACTTCTCCATGATTCGCGCCGAAACCTCGACACCGTGGAGTCACACCGATACCTGCAACCTACTGGTGTGTCTCGACGAGCAGAGTTATGATGTGCACCTTTGTGCCCTAGAACCCGATGGCGTCTTCGTATACGACCCGGACCAGTTTCAACCCAGCGATCAAACCCAAGGCGTGCCACTCCGCATGGCGGCGCTCGCCCGCGAGTCGGGCGGGAGCATCATGGCAAATACCGTAGCACTCGGCGGTTGTCTGGCCTTGCTTGACCTCCCCACAGAGCAGGCTGAAGCATTCCTCCTGGAGGCTTTCTCGGACAAAGAGGGGGTCGGCGAGCAGAACGTGCAGGCGCTACGGGCGGGATTCTCATCCATCCAAAGAGACCCTATCGTCCAGGACCATCCGAACCCATCGACCGAAGCCCATATCTTCCTCGAAGGCAACCAAGCGCTCGGTATGTCTGCCGCGGCGAGCGGTTGCACATTCTTCACCGCGTATCCAATGACACCGGCCACGGGCGTCATGACATACCTGGCATCTGTGCAAGGTGAAGGTGTCATCGTCGAGCAGGCTGAAGATGAAATCGCAGCGATTAACGCGACCCTCGGGGCGTCGTATTCGGGAGCCCGGGCGATGACCGCCACATCAGGTGGCGGTTTTTCGCTCATGGTAGAGGGACTCTCCCTGGCCGGAATGACCGAAACCCCCGCCGTCATCATCCTCGCGATGCGACCCGGGCCCGCCACGGGCTTCCCGACACGGACGGACCAGGGCGACCTTGCCTTCGTCCTGGGTGCAGGGCACGGAGAGTTTCCCCGCGCCGTCTTATCGGCGACGAGGCTGGAAGACGCATTCTACCGACTGAACAAAGCCTTCGAACTCGCCGACCGTTTCCAGATCCCGGTGATCTTCCTATCCGATCAACATTTCGCCGACACAGCCCGGACGATTCCCCCTTACGATTTCTCGGCCCTACGGACCGATCGGCATCTCGCTGACGAGTCCGTGCAACGGCCCTATGCTCGATACCGAATCGGTGCCGACGGATGCTCACCCCGGGCGGTCCCCGGTCAATTGCCCGGCGAAGTCGTGTTGGCCGATTCCGATGAACATGATGAACGAGGATTCATTGTCGAAGATGCTGCGACGCGACGGGCCATGATGGACAAGCGCATGGGCAAGCACAACGCGTTACGAAGGTTCATGGAAGAACCCACTTATGAAGGGCCGGAATCTCCGGATACATTGCTCGTCGGCTGGGGTTCCTCCTACGGGTCCTTGCGAGAGGCCCGGGAGGTGTTAACCAACCAGGGCATTTCGGTGGGCCATCTGCATTTCGCAGACATCTGGCCTCTCCCGACCGAGAAACTGGACGGGCTCTTGCCAACGGCGAAGAAGACATTTTGTGTCGAAGCCAACTACGGAGGGCAATTTGCCAACCTGGTTCGCCAGCAAACCGGGCACAGCTTCGATCACAATGTCCTCCGTTACGATGGTCGCCCGTTTACGTCCGCCTATATCGTCGAAGAGGTGAAGCCGCATGTCTAACCCTTTCTTGCATGAGACAGATATCCCCGCGTGGTGCCCCGGCTGTGGTAACTTCGCCATTCGCGAAGTATTGGCAGAGGCCCTGGCCGAACTGGAGCTGGAACCCCACCAGGTGCTTATGTGTTCCGGGATTGGCCAGGCCGCCAAGATGCCCCACTACATCCGCGTGAACGGGTTCAATGGATTACACGGCAGGGCCCTTCCAGTCGCTCTCGGCACGCGCGCTGCCAATCCGCATCTGACCTGTATTGTCCAATCGGGTGATGGCGATACCTACGGTGAGGGCGGGAATCACTTCCTGCACAATATCCGGAGAAATCCCAACATCGCGCACTTCGTGCACAATAACCAGGTATATGGACTCACGAAGGGGCAAGCGAGCCCGACCAGTGATCCCGGCATGCGAACCGCCGTACAGACTGACGGTGTAACCAGCACTCCGTTCAACCCTCTCTCCCTTGCACTGACCGTGGGTGCAGGCTTCGTGGCACGCGGCTTTAGCGGGGCGAGAGACCACCTGCGCGAGATCATGATGGCCGCGATTCGTTTCCCCGGATATGCCCTGGTCGACATACTCCAACCCTGTGTCAGCTTCAACAAGATGAATACCTTCGCCTGGTACAAGGAGCGCGCGGAGCCCATTGGGCCAGAGCATGATGTCACCAGCCTGGAGGCTGCTCGCACCCTCGCAGACAAGTGGGGCGACCACATCCCAATCGGAATCCTCTACCATGTAGAACGACCGACCTTTGAAGACCACATCCTCAGCCGATCCGTGCCTTCGGATCCACTTGTGCCCTTCGTTCCAACCACGAAGGCACACCTGCAGGATGCGTTTCGCATTTGACGTCGGTCCATTGTTCGATCTCCGGGGGTTATCCTTGATAGAGGGCCCCCGGTCAACCTCCCCAAAACCACATCGGACCTTGTCACGGTCGCGCATCTTTGCAGCCTGGTCGATATCGCGTGTAGGGATTGCGCGGGCACAACGGGAATACCGGTTCGCCCGATTCGCGGGTTACATCTGTGGTGGTACAACCCCGAACGGGAGCGATGACCCGGATTTCCCCCTCAATTTGACGAACCGCCCAAGACGGATTCACGATACGCGTATGTAGGTGCTGTTGCCAAGCCAGAGAGCATACAGTACAATGGGTTCAGGCTGTACCGGGATGAAGCACTGAGGTGCAGGGGATTCTACGGGAATCCAGAATAATTTGGGCGAGGTTGCCATGCTTCATCCTTCCCGAGAGATATGCGCGGAAGGCAATTAGTCGCCTGTACGGAGGTATTGGGTTTTGCCAGAAGGAACTGTAAAGTGGTTTGACGCAGCAAAGGGTTATGGCTTCATCGAGAGAGAAGACGGAGACGACGTCTTCGCACACTTCTCCGAGATCGATCAAGAGGGCTTCAAGACCCTCGAGGAGAACCAGCGGGTGAGCTTCGACATCGTCGAGTCCCCCAAGGGACTTCAGGCCACCAACATCAAGGTTATCGACGACGGCGGGAGCTCCTTCCCCTTCTAATAGTGTAGGCAACGAACCAAGCGGCGGTACCCCCGGGTACCGCCGCTTCCATTTGCGAAGAGCAGGCGACGGGGATCCGTATAGATCGGATCCCCGTCGCAGTTTATCACTTATTCACAAGACAATCCTGCAGGACAGGTATACAAGCCTCCGGTCAACAACAGTGTCACTAGTCCTCCTGCGCGGCGCGAACCCTCCATACGACTGTGACTGCTTCAGAGCGACGCAGGCCACTCAGCGGCTGGAAGGTTCCGTCGGGATAGCCCTGCAGCAACTCGGCATCGGCGGCGGCATCGACCCATCCTGCAAGAGCCGGGATGATCTGATCGGCATCGGTAAACCCGGGCACCTCACCCGTTTCCTCGAGCCCGGCTGCCATGGCCGCCAACAGCGCCATCTCCTGTCGTAGGATTACCTGGTCGGGGCCAAACGTTGCACCGAAGGCATCCTCCAGTTCCCCGCTGGGCATCCAGTCGGCTTTTAGGGCCCAACGCATGTAGGGCTCCACCCAGTGCCCCTCGACATCCGTAAAGGGCACCGCTACATCCTCGGATATGGTTGGCTCTGGTCCCGCTTCCGAGGTAACCAGCATCTTGAGGAACTCCGCGCGGGTGACTTCGCGCTCGGGCCGGAAGGTACCATCGGGATAACCATCGATGAAGCGTGCGAGGACGCCAAGCCGCACGGAAGCCTCCGACCAGTGACCAGAGACATCCGCCAAGGCGGTGGAAACGGAACCAAACTCCAGCGGTACGTTGGCCTCCTCTACCCATTCGCCGGTTTCCATGTCCTCGTACGATGCAATGACCATACCGAACGGGTTCGTGGGATTATCATAAGGAACCGCAATGGCAAACTCCGCCCACTCGGGTCCAGCAGTGGCAGTGGTCAGCATGTCTTCGGCGAGGTGGTAGTGACCGTCCTCCACCACCAGCCGGAAGGTCGCCTCGTATACGCGGGCGCGCCCCTCCAGCAAGAGTGGGTTCGGCGCCCGGTCATCGAGTAACATGGTGGTGTCCATCTCGATAATCGCATCTTCGTCCTTTTCCCAGTCCTCGCCCAACCACTCATCTCCGGTGAAGTTGACCATTACCGTCTCGTTTCCGGGCGGAAGGCTTACGATCTTGTGGGGGTACGTAAGTGCCTGCGTTACGATATCATCGGGCCCCGGGGCTTCTAACTCCACGTGTGCGCGTATCGGTTCTCCCGGTGTGATCTCGACATCCACCAGCTCCATGGTGTATCCACCGGTGGGCTTCTCACCCCAAGCGATCAGCAAATAGCGCACATCGCCGGCGGCCAGGAGATGGATACCGCGTTGCTCCTTGTTGTCTTCCACCCAGGCGGCAATTTCGCCGGGAACATCTTCGGCATCCATCACTTCCCAGTCTCCCGTCTCCTCCTGGGCGAGGGCCCCGCCGAATCCCAATGATAGGAACAGCACTATCGCCAACAGTATTGCCATCGTCCTGCGTACCATACTCTACTCCCCCTTGTGCTTTGGTTCTCAGGCCATTTTGCAGCTTTCGTCTTAGGTTCCACACCAGGATCTTACCCTCGCGCGGTCTCCCATTTGGCACCGGTAGCACCGTGTTCCACCTGC
>PUNF01000142.1 GCA_003552525.1 Clostridia bacterium
ACCAAACGAACTGCCTCCCGACGAAACTCCGGGGGATACGGACGAACCTTCGGCATACTGATACCCTCCTCTGGTGACTACAGCACAATCATTTGCTGTCCACCAAAGCGGGTCAAGCTCAGTGCACCCTATCAAATACTTTCATCAGTTATTGACCCCCCTCATCCGCGAGTGTGAATCAGGAATTTCGGTTACCCCTCTATCGTCTCGATTGCCACGTCTTGTATCGACATCTTGGCACTTACAGGTTCTTGGTGGCCTGAATACTGGTGATAAGTAATCTTCAATAACCTCCGCCGGGTGCCGGAGCCACGCCCAAGATGTCTATGCAGTACACGGGTTGGATTAGAATTACGAGATAATTGGCCTCCATCTTGCTCAAATCGTAACTAATCAGGTGCTAAGAAATCTATTAGCACAAACACCATCGGTTCTTGATTTGTATCCGAATCGAGCGGGAGGTTGCCCCGGAACGTGCGACGATCTTCTTGGGTTAATCATGCAGCCCACCCAAGGCTGCATCCTTTCACTCCTCAGATCGACCCGCTTTGGCGGGCTGCAAGCGCCCGTACTGTAGTCGCCAGGGGAAGGCATTCCTATACCGAGGGTTTACCGATATCCCTCGGAGTTTCATCGGCAGGGAGTTCCTTTGGTCACCGAGCGTGATATTTCGTTCGGATATTTCGTTCGAAGATACGTCGGAGGGTCTTAGTATAGCGGAACAGGCGTTTCACCATTGCGTAAGTTAGCATGAGGTGAACCGCCCGGGTCTTCCGGAGAATCCATTAGTTGGGCCCCTCCACCGGGATCATGTGTTCTTTTTTGTGGTAGTGGGTCCCTTCGAACTCATCCGGCGGGATATGGCCGATGGATTCGAGTATCGCCGACTGTTGAACCAGTCCACCCAATCGAGGGGCTCGAACTCCAGATACCCAGCGTTTCTGCAGGGTCCTACTCGGCGGATGACCTCCGTTTCTCGCGGACCGGTTACGGACTCGGGCGAGGCATGGTCATAGGAACCTCCAACACTGCCTATTCGCGGCCTCCTGGAGGCGCCGGTTACCGAACCGAGAGGTATTGCGTACCTCGATAACCGTGATCAACCAACCCACCGGTGCGGTGACGAGGATAGAGGGCCTGCTCCAGGGCATCCGATATCACTTCATTATCCAGTGAGCGAGAAGCGCGAGCCCGCGATTCCAAGTGAACAATAAGTCCACGACAAACGCTACGTAGGCAAGATCCCACCGAACTGTCAGGTAGATCAGTTCAACTCTACTCGAGACCGATTGAGGTCACTGGCGGTGAACGTACGGTCAACCAGGCCCCGCGACGCTGTTGCCTCCGATCCCGAGAGGTGTCCCCGAGGAGGCGACACCTCATGACTCGCGGATACACTATTGCATCTACTCACCCGGGAAATACCACTGCGCACCATCCAGGATGGTCCGGAAGCGAGGCTGGGCCCCATCGGCGAATTCGATGGGCATGTGAGTCATCACGGACAGTACGCGCTCCCCGCGTTGGCCGAAGGCAATGCGCCCTACGTAGTGCTCGGTATCGGATACATACTCTATGGCCATTTCCAACTTGGCCCAGGGGTGAGCACGACTAATGCCGTAGAGACGGGTGAGGGTGTAGCCACCCGCTTCGAGGCCCGCGGCGACGATCTGCTCGAGATCCTTGGCGGCATCGTGCAGCGTCAGGGTGAGATGGACGTCTTCCCGGTGGATCCCGCCGAAGGCGGTGTACATGGACACGACATCCGTGCCCCCGTCTTCCGCCGTGATGACCTCGATGCTTTCGGGGACGTAAGCGACCATGTGCAAAGCCTCGAAATGATGACGGGAGTAAGTAGTGGCTTCCTCCATACCTTCGATGACGATGGTGCCCTCCACCACATCCGGGCCGACGGGCACGGTGTCTCCTAGGATCTCGCCGGGCAGGTAATGCGTCGGGATTAGGCCACCATCGACGGCGATGGAGCGGCGTTGTGCGTCCTCGGCGAGTATGCTCTCGATCAGGGTATCCACTTCGCCGACAGGAACGTCCATCAGGGCATTCCAGGTAGCATCCACCAGGTCGGCCCGGATCAACGGTGTCGAATTATCCAACGAGACATTATCCTCCCACGTGTCCCCGAAGCCCAGCGCGCGTTCGAACCACGTTTGAAGCTGACGCTTGGTCACGGCCATATCGTTGCCGAATAAGTTGTCGCCTATCCCCACGGTGACTTCCCCCGCGACGGCGTAGGCAACGTAGGGTTCGGCCCAATATGGAACGTCCCTGAAGCCGCTAACGGCCTCGTCGTCCCAATCGGGACATCGGGGCCAATCTAGGGCCCGGCCGATCATCGTCATGGCGCCCGCCCGATTCGTGGCGCCCTCGAGATTTGGTACGTAGGCGTCTCGATCCATGCCCAAGAATAGATCAAGTTGGTACAATACAGTGGCCCGTTCCTCGCTAAGCGGTGCGACCGATGCCACGGCGGCCGATCCACTCGTCACGACTAGGGCAATTGCCAGGCCCATCAGCAACGCTCTATGCAAGTATCTCATTTGTTACCTCCTAGGTTGATTGATATATCCGTCGTTCATCGCCGGGTTCCCTCGAGTGATGAAGAAGCACCTTTAGTTCAGATTCTCTCCGGCCGTTCACAAGATGATTACGCTCTGGACTATCTTCCTCTCATCCCTCTCATCTGATGATGGTGTGCCTAATCCCCGGCCGCATCTTCTTCAGCACGACGTGGTGCCCCCTGTTGCTCAAGGCCGGGCGTCGAGCGTAAAGGTCGCCTCCCGGGTCGTTTCGCCGGGGTAATCTCCATCGCGCGGCTCATCCGTGGGAACATCGAACGGGAACCGTCGCACGTCAGATAACCGTCGGCTCCCATCTATCCCGTTCTCGTTGGTCGGGAACACTACTCTTCTGGATCTCCTCCGCGGCCGGATTGGTAAGTATAGAGGATCCCCGCAGCCAACCATCGTCACTCTGCCGGCGAACAGTATAGCCAGCATGCACACGTATTTTGCATGGCTTAGTTTCGGAAACCCAAGGTATTGTTCTTTATGACGTCGGTGAGGGAGCAGGGTTCCCGCATCGAGATTGCACCCCAATACACGGTATGGTGGTTTCGCCTGATCGAACGCTTTCCAGCCGGCTGGGTGCACTCCAGCGGTTTCGGTGGAAGAGGATTTCCCCTTCGACTCGACGGATCGTTTCCGACGTCGCATCCAGGGCCGCCTATCTATCCTTGCTACCGCACCCACAGGTTGAGGAAATCACTTCCCGATACTTGCCAGGCGCAGAGCGTGGTGGTCGGCGAAGCGACACCGGAAGACTTCCGCACGTCTCTTGTTAGTCCCCGAGCCGGCGTCGACACTGATGCCGATCCCAGGGTAGATACTGTAATCCTACCCGGGTGATGGCGATAACAACCTTTTCACGTGCACAGTCGGGAAGACAATTTGTCGAGACCTTCTTGCAATACTTTCACCCTGCATCTCCCGATGTTTCCGACTTGTTCGAGCTGGAATCCAGCAAGAATGCTCCGAATAGCAAAGAGTAACATCGCCGGCTAGAAGCCCTCTCCGAAACGGGCAAGGCTCTACCGCTCGGAATTCCTGAAAGACAGATAGATCTACTGATGCTTTTCTGCCGAGGCCGACCCTTATTGCACGAAATGCCGTTCTCGCTTAAGCCCAAGATTATCTCATAAACCCCGTTGCAGAGATCGTCTATGTGATATATTCTTATCACCATGTTACGCATATCTCTCCATATGGTAGATATACATCTCGCTCGCTGATTGGAGGTCATCGAATATGACAGGCAAGAAAATAAGTCTGATCGGGCTGCTGGGGTTTATCGGACTCTTAGGGGTAGTCACCGATAATCCTGGGATGTATGGATTCTTCGGTTTCTTCTCGTTCTTCGCTTTCGGCAATATTGGAAGCGATGAAATGTTGGAACGAAATCTGGCACGGGCAGGACTAAACGCTTTCTTAGTGTGCTTAGCCGGACTGGTTGCCGCCCTAGTCACACTATCTTTCGTGCAGACACTTATGGTTTCCGTGGCATTTGTTAGTGGGACCTTTGCGGCCGGAATTCTCACTTTTACCTTTTCGTTTATGTATTACGAAAGAAAAGGGGACGTTTGATGACGGAGATTAGGATCTCTTCTCGCATTAGGGAGTTACGGGCAAGGTATGGGTTCACTCAAAAAGATCTCGCTGAAATGGTGGGAGTTCGCCGTGAAACCATCGGCCACATCGAAAACAGCAAGTTTAACCCCTCTATTGTGCTGGCCTACAGGATATCACGGGCGCTAGATAGCACCGTGGAAGAGGTATTCGCGTTTGAAGAGATAGAAGACTCGAATCCGTGAATACCCTTCGAGCACGATAGCCAAACGGAATCCCGAAGGAGTCTTGGAATGGCCGGGTAAACAGTCGGAGAAGACGTCCGCATGCCCATATCATCAGTAGAAAAGTTCCGGTTTGTCGACATAGAAAGGTCCACATCCCATTTTCAGAATCCAGCACCAAGACTGGATCAAGCGGCGGTGCTGAGAGCACCGATTAGGGATGTGGATCGTTTGGACATCAGGATCATGCACAAGGCAGGCGTGACGGCCGTAGACATTGGGTTGAAGATCGGTTAATCGGTTTGGGCGACTAAACCAGTTCGGTTTCCGTGCGTTAGCATTTAGTTTGCAACCGGGCCTATAGCGGACACGAGTTCATAAATGGTCCAACAAGAAATCCCCCGTCTATCCTATCGTGACGGGGGATTCGTTATGTGGAGCGGAAGGGGGTCGAACCCTCGACCTCATGAATGCCATTCATGCGCTCTCCCAACTGAGCTACCGCCCCACTTTTCCGCAACCCGCTTTTGGGCTGCACACTCAATTATAAGAATGCGCCCGACACCCGTCAAGAACTTGAGTGCTCGGGCGGAGAAGAGATTACCTCGCTTTCTTCTGCGTCGCCCCACAGCCGCTCCAGACCATAGTAGTCACGCTGGGGCGGATCGAAAACATTCACCAGAATATCTCCACAATCGATGAGTACCCAGCCTGTAGACGAGGAGCCCTCGACGCGAACCGTCTTATCGCCGAGGCCCTTCAATGTCTGCACGACATGCTCGACAATCGCATCGATGTGCACACGAGAGTTGCCGTTGCAGATGACAAAATAATCTGCGATCAAGGTTAATTCCCGCACATCCAATACGATAATCTCGTTGGCCTTGCGCTCTTCGCAGGCACTGGTTACATGCTCAAGCTTATCGGCAATATTCAAAATCCCGTTCTTACCCTCCCTGGTCATCGAACTAGCCCCTCGAAATCTGCGCCTACATAGACCCGCAAGTCTTCAGATGGTGACTCGCCGCTTGATTCTTCATCGTGGTCATTCCCGCCTTCTCGGTAC
>PUNF01000086.1 GCA_003552525.1 Clostridia bacterium
TATTGCATAGGCTCTGCCATCCCATCGAAGTGAGCCTCTGGAATCTCGGCGTGTTGATGAATATCGTCAGCGACAACGTGGCAACGAACGCGTTGATTGCGCGGGTAGGTTTTGACCGGATCAATGCTACGTGCGTGCGGCTTGGGCTGGTGGACACACAGGTGCGGCGCCTGATGACGGGGTTCGTCACGGGTGAGCCCACCCCCGATAACTGGACCTCGAGCCGCGACCTCCTCTCGCTGTACGTAAAGATCTGGGAGGGGGAGGCGGGCCATCCGGAGGATATGGCCGCGCTCGTCGAGATCCTGCGTGGCCAGCAGTTCTCCAATCGGATTGGGAAGCACTTAAAATCCGCACACGACGTGATCTCTGCGACCAAGGGTGGGAGTACTCCCAATGTCGTTTTGGACGCGGGCCTGGTGTGGCGCCAGGGACGAAGGCCAGTGGGCATGGCCATTGCGGTCTCCGATGCGAAGGACTACGCGCGGGCGGAAGATGCCATGGCGTCCACCGCCACGTGGATCCTGGAGCACTATGGTTTCTTCGATGGGGGAGCATGAAGCCTACACCCACCTGCCTTTGATTTCCACTACCGTGTCCGCTGTGCACCGGCCTCGGGTTCTATCGAATCGGGCACTGGGTTCGGCAGGGGTAAGTCCTTGGCACCCCCCGCGGTGCTAGATGACACCACCCCAGCATGCGCGGGGTGTGAGCAGAGGAACAGATGTCTTTTGCACCGGAAAGATAGAGCTTGGCAGCAAATGATCGGTGCGCGCGCAGGGATATTTCCACGTATTTCGGAGTCCTCGACCGTGTGCCGGATGATGATTGTGGAGCGGATCGGCAGACCTTGTGTTCTTTGCCACTTAGCCGATCTGGATGTATTCTGACGGATCGGCCCATCGATCCACCTTGCCTCCAGGGCAGCGGGCGTTCTCCCAAAACGGGATTATGCAAGTGTCTTTCACGAAGAATCAATGCGCGAATATGTTTCGGCCGGGATCAGATGTGGGAGATACTTGGCATATTCCATCGTGGAAGGGTGATACTCTTGCGTACTGCTTCTATAGTATTCCTTGCGATTGCGATGGTGATCGCATTAGCCCTCGCCGGCTGCGGCGAGGCGGCTGCGCCTGAACCCGCCGAGGTCAGCTATGAAGATGGTACCTACCGGGGCGTATTCATCGACAGCGGCGAGATCCAGGTGAATGTGCAGTTTACCCTCGAGGACAATATTGTGACGGCTGCCCGTTTCCGACACCTGGCCTACGGAGGTATGGATTATCGCGACTCCGAGGATAGCACGGTCCAGGGACTCCTGGATCAGCATGAGCAATTGCTGGAATACCTCGAGGGCAAGGATATCCGGGAGGCACTCGATGATCTCTTTGAGCCCGGAAATATCGTGACCGACGAAATCGATGGGTACAGTGGTGCCACGCTTCGTGGCAATAAGATCATCTCCGCGGCTCGGGACGCCTTGAATCGCGGGGTCTATAGCCGTTAGGGTAGGGGGATTCGCTTTAGGGCTTCGCCCGGGTGCGCCGGTCCAATAGACCGGCGCACCCGGGCGTTTCCTTGTAGCGCGGCCAGGGGATCGGCGCCAATGATGCCCAGATAGACGGTGCGGGGAAGGTGTTGCCGGGCAGGATTCGCTGGGGTCGTCCCAAACCGGCACCGATGCACAGCGTGGTGTGGACTGACGACTCAGGGAAGTGCTGACCGATCCCCGCCGATTAGGCTGTGCGCCCTGGTGAATCGGCAGCGGTTGATCAGCTTCGTGCTCGTGAGAGGGCTGCCTCCCAGGCATCTCGGACTATTCTTCCCCATGAAACCCGTCGGTCGTGCGGCGCTCCAAGCCTTTTCGAAGGTGGCGGGACCGAGGCCGTCCTTTTCGACGAGGCCGGCGAACGCGCTTTTGGGGATCCCTGTCTTCTCCTCGGGTTTGCGTCCTGCTCTTGTGGCGACCAAGGCCCCGACCACTCCATAGAGGAACGGATGGAGCGGCATTCCGAATCCGCCTTTGCCGGTCTGGAGTGCCGTGTCCATTCGTAATCCGCCTCTTGCTTCATGGCGTGTCCGTCGGGCAGGCGCTGAATGTGGTGCCTGGCATCGAGCCTGTCTGGGATTAGGTGAATGGGGTCGACTTTGAAATCGTGGCATCCTGAAAAGGCGTCGAATCCCTCGTCCTCGGTAATGCTCCGGATAAAGAGACGCTTGAAGATCCAAAGATCGTGTCCGCTGATGTCCGGCTCGCGTAAGACCCCCTCCGGCACGCGCGCATACAGCTGGACCGACGTCGTCGGCCCCTGTGCACCAAGGATGCCGTTCTCGCGGGTGCGTATTCGAAATCTACGGTTTGGATCGCGTTCTTTCGGCTCACGATTTGTGGAGACTCCTTGGATGCGGCCTCCTGTAGTGCATCTCTGGCGAGAACCCCGGTGTAGGTCAGTATCCAGTGCTCGATCCCCAGGCTTCTGCATCAGGTCGGTGCCCAGGCGTTCGTCGAGCCGTGTAAGCGTTTGGATTCGCGATCAAGGGCCTGTCCGGCCGGCGTTCGGTCTTTACGTAGCCGGTGAGATGTCGCGGCGTGCTGATTTTAAACGATCACCGGGTTCGCTCCCATCCCTTTTCGTGTGCGGCATTATTTTGGATCATCCATTGGCCCATCGCGGAAGAACAGCCGATTGGAGGTTTTCGCTGCCCGATCGATGTTTCTCATAAATCATTTGACGGTGGTCGGGAGGGTGCTGGCTTCGAGATGTGCAATGATTTGCAAATGAGAAACTCTTTTTTCGAGGCCGACTCTGTCGGCGCAATTTGCTTCCTTAAATCCAGAACATTTCTATGTAGGCAGGACACGGGGAGAGCATCGTCGTGCGTAACTCGGGGTTGGAGGGATCGGTATCTGGGGATCGCCCGGGTGAATGCATCGAAATTTGGGCTCCAATCCCCTGGAAAGGGGGTAGCATCGAGTATTCCATGTTCGCACTTCGGTTCCACTTTGGAACTCGGGTTCGCGAGCAGGGAAGGATTGCATGCTCCGTTTGCGGGATGCGGTTCCAGAGTAGGGGCGCGCGATCTTACCATGGTGTTGAAGATGCGTTTATCGCACGGCCGGGGTGCCAGATCGCAGTTTGGGCAGCTTGAACGCCCAGGGCAGGGAGGATCCAACACCGGGGATCGGCATTTGTCCATATGTGATTTCTACTGTCTGTCAGAGTGGGGGACCGATCTGCACGTCTCGGGTATCGCTTCTCTGTTGATGGGACATGTGGTTATGCGGCAAGAGATCTGCGGAGATATCTGATCGTTTGGCGTGGATTCCGCGCGATTGATCCTGGGAGAATCGTGCGAATGCGATATCGCGAGAGAAACAGCTTCCGGAAGAGATTTTGATCTATTAATCCACCAAAATTACCCGTGGCACATATTGCCATTCGCATATGAGTTGCAGTAGAATTTGTGTACCTGATAAAGGCTCTCTCCTCGAAAGAGGGGGTCGCAAAGCCACGGGCCTGTGGCTCACGTTCCGTGAGTTATGGTAGCCGGGTTGCCGGGTCATCGCCAGATGAACCGGTGTTTTTTTTTCGGGAAGTCTCGTTCATACTCCATCAGGACGATTGTTCGCGTCATTCAGTATCCACTCCTTTCATTCAACCCGAGGTCTTGACCGTGTTTCTGACTCTCTATTTTAGTATCGGTTGCGCATCCACTGCTTTGGGCGTCCTGTCTAAGGGACACTCCTTGGAGGTGCCGGGTAGATGTGGGATATGCACACCGGGTTGAACCGCTCAGTATACATAGTTCGCAGTCGATCTGCGAAGAATCAGCCGTACTCTTGTGGCCGGCCACCATGGCGTTGCCGCTTTTTTTGTGCAAGGTTGGCGTTTTGCTTCGAGGATTCTCGGGTGTAGGATGCTTGATCGCGGCGCCATTTTGGGACGAAGGTGGCACGCTGGTTTGAGATCTTTTTTGTGGCAGTGGGCAGCATGCTCCGGGTAGTGGTGCGACAGTCACGATTAGGCGTATGCCAGGGTTACTCGAGTTGGGGGCGGTGACGTCGATGAAGAGGAGGCACCGAACGGACGTGTCCGCAGAAATGTGTGCAGGCTTCGATGCATGCGGGATGCGACCGGAGGGTGTGGCCCGGTTCTTTGGCTATCCCGGAGATGTCACCGCTCTCGGATTTGCCCTATTGAACGCGCGATCGAATTAGGAAGGGAGGGCATTGACGGCACTTGCGATATCGGTGTGATCCACGTTCTTTAGATCGTATCCGCTTGGGAGGTGGCTGCTCGGGAGTCATCGGTGGGTAGGGGGAAAGACGAAAACACGGAGGCGATGAAGGCCGGGTGACAGCTGGGTGCCTATACCGGCCGAAGCCAGTGGCGCAACCGACCGTAGAATCTTGGCAGTCGGTTGTTGTTTTTTGAAAGAGTCATTTGGACGCGCTGTTAGAGGATTACGGTCAGACCCCTGACCGACAAATGTCTGGAAGGCCGGTGATTGGTGCGAGACGGGATGGCCGCCTATCCGCAGTGTCGGCCCTGGTTTCCAAGCAGAGTGTTTGAGAAAGGGGTATCAAAGTGAAACGACGCAAGATGTTCCTGGCAATCGCAGTGTCGATGTTTATGCTGCTCGGCTTACTGCCGGGTGTGGCTGTGGCAAATAACGAAGACCCTATCTCTCCAGGCGACTTCGCTTTCATCCCCAACTCCGGAGAAGCTACAGTGTCAAGAGTGGACTTGGGTACGGGCGAAGCAGTAGCTAGATATCGGACTCAAGATCCTGACGAACCGGGTGGTGCACACAGCTCACGTGGCGATATGTATAACTGGATGACAGGTCGACTTGTAGTCGACTTTGATGGCAATGCTTGGGCCCTCAACACCACAGCGTATTCCGACGTTCCAAACTTACAAGGATCCATGGTCCGCATTCTTGCAGAAGGTTCCGAATCGGAAAATACATCTCAGGGGCACGACGATATTCTAGACTTTGGTGATGACGACAGGGTCACATTCTGGGAGATCGGAGAGGTTGGCGAGGTACCCAGAGCTGTGACTGTAGACAACAACGGTTTCATCTGGGTCGGGTTCTACAACGGTCGTTACTTCGCAAAATATGACCCGGACACTGGTGAAAGACTGCAGACGGTAGACGTCGGCGAGAGGATGCCTTATGACGCAAAGGTAGATAGCGAAGGCACCCTATGGTTTGTCAGTAGGAACTCTGGCTTACCTAGCTGGGCCGACCATTCCGGTATCCAGACTGGAATATTCTCCTTTAGCACCACAGATACTGACCCTGAGGTTGACACTTACACAGGATTCTCAGGTAACCCATACGGAATTGCCGTTGACGCTGACGATAA